>JAICHI010000130.1 GCA_025922735.1 Nitrososphaeraceae archaeon
AGTTTTCTACCTTTTGGAAAAGACTTGGCAGGGTCAGCTCTGTATCGGAAGGTTTGACGATGCCCACTTGACCTATACGAAATGCATCGTCGCTAAGGCCTCTCCTTCCATCCGCAGTTGTTTGCAGAAGATCGCCTACAAACGGCACGTTGATACCTAAATAGTCGTCCAGATCTGTGAACTGCGAATATACAAACAAGAACACAACAGCAGCCGCAACAATTGACACTGCTAGAATAGCCTTGTTCAATATTGAGAAAAAATTATTACATCTTGTTCTAATAATCTTTTGCCTATTGAAAAATTGTGACGTGTGCACCTACGACTACTACTACTGTCTGCTGACGTATGGTGCACTTAACTCAACTACGGGCTCTTCTTCAAGGAACTCCACCAAGCGCGTGTAGGATAGCAGAAATTCCCTCCCCTTAGTAGTGGTCCTATATACTACTCCATCAGGAGACACATCCTGTACGATCAGCCTCTTTCCGATTAGCTCTCCGAGGTAGAGATGTACCTGCTCGTAGCTGAGGTTCGCTCTGTACATTATGTGAGTCTTTTTTATTCCAGAGGTTGCAAGCGCCAGTACGTCGCCCATTATCTGGATTTTTCCTCTATTGTTTTTGCGTTCAGACATCATCATCATTTCCATATTCTTTAGACTGTTTGATAGATTAGGTGTATGGTGGAACAGTCGTTCCAGGCTTCCCTTCCATCTATTTGTATCATGCCTTTATATTATTAATTCTTAGGATACAGGATTCTGATTTTTAGTTATAGTATATTTTCTATCACGCCAGCTAACTGCGCCTTTCTTCTTTGCATCGACAATTGCCGATATAAAGCTGAACGAAATGAGACCACCACTCAATGGAGCAGCAAATGCATAGACAGGACTTTGAAATATGCCGAATCTGCATTGCACTGCAATAGTGACCATTATCAAGGCAATGGCTGATATTTGCAATCCAAACAGTATCTGGAACGATATGTTTCCAGCAAAGCTGGCTACTAGCAGGTATGGCAGAGATGCAAAAGGTGCAAACAGGATAAAAAATACAGCCATGACCATCATATAGGCATCCACTTTGTCTTGATAATAAACTGGTATCATAAAACGGCGAAGACCTTGCCAAAGCGTTGGAAGGTCCCGTGCCCATACTGCATCTATCTGGGACTCGCCTCTGACCATCTTCATTCTGAACTTGCCGGCCTTGACCTTGCCGCCAAGTGCTCCGTCCTCGACCAACTCCTCCTTTACTCCCTCGTGAGTGCCGATGGCCTCATAGGTACTTCTTGTGATGATAAAAAAGCTGCCAAAAAAATAGCCGGTCTTAGTGTTTGGGTTGTTTACGCGGATTGGCGAAAAACGTGTGTGTAAAAATGTTGCAAGCACGGGTAGGGTCATCTTTGTCCAAAAATCATTGCAGATGAGCCGAGGTACCGCGGTCAGTGCCTCAAGGTTCTCGGACACGATATGTCCAACTGCGAAGGACATTGCGGAAGGCAAATGTTTGCTATCAGCGTCTGTGAACATCAAGAGTTCGCCCCGAGCACGCAGATACCCCTGATAACATGCCCAGTTCTTTCCAGTCCACCCCTCTGGTTTAGATGATGCATCGATGTGTATGACGCGCAAGTCATTAGCTGCATAAGCCTTCATTATTTCACCCGTCCTGTCGGTTGACGAATCGTTGATTGCAATTATTTCAAAGTTTGGATAATCCTGCCCAAGCAGGCTGTCAAGGCAACGTGCAATATAACCCCCTTCGTTTCTGGCAGGCAAGATCACGCTTACCTTGGGGAAGCGCCTTACGCTTGTCCGATCAAACGATTCAAGCATTGGCGATTGCCGAAATGATTTGGTCATATATGCAAGGAAGTACACCCAAACGCCAAATATTCCGGCCATTATGGCAGCCAATACCAAGTTCGTTATTGTAAGGGCAAGCTCCATTGCATTATCTAGCAAGAAATAGGGCTATTTATTCGACTGCTTCCGCAATGCGGACAAGCGCTTCATCAGTTCCTTTTGCAATGTGTCTTTTCACGATGCCTGTGAACACACCTAGAAATCCGGCCAATTTAATGTTCCATACTACATCTATCCTTGTCTTGTGATTGTCTAAAGGGTTGAGCAGGACTATCTTGGTGCCCTTAATGGGACCTTCTGTTATCATTATTTCAACTGATTTTTTTGGGTTGAGCAGGACTGTCTGACGGCATTTTGAGTCTTTAAACGCGATAGTGACCTCGCGCTCGATCTTGTAGTCGACCTTGCTGATATTTTTCACGGTTTTAGTGCCGTGCCAGTACCTGGGCTCATTGTCAACATCAGCAACAATGTTCCATATCCTATCAAGGGGAGCAGATACGTCCCGGCTTGCATTGATGGTTATCATTACCCTAATCAATAACGTGGTGGTCTAATAATGTATAATAGCATTGTAACTTTTATGATAGTTCATTTGTGGTTGGAGATGTTAGTTAAGTGGAAAAGCAGTAGCAGCCCCCGCCCCAGCCAAAAATGATGATTACAATGATAATGATCCTAACTTGGAGCATAGACTTGACTTTGTAACTGGACTATGAAACAATTTTCTTACTCGCCCAGGTTAGTTGAACTTGCATTTACAGAACCCTAGGCCACATGCACTATGATAGTAGAGTTCAGAGTGTTTATCTTTTTTCTTTATGTCTAGAACACATAGGAAGGCAGTGTCTACTGTAGACATGTTTCTTCTTTCTAGTATAACGTTGACCTGGCTACTGTGATTTTTCGCTTCCAAACCTTCCAGCTGAGCCATATACTATTTTTAACGAACGCTTATTCGGGCAGTCTTACTAGGATTGAGCTTGTCCCAAAAAGTTCCAAAAATAACGCCAAGCAGACCCCAGAACATGCTGATGGTAATTGCGCTTGTTATTCTAAAGCCTATGACCAGATCCATTGGAGCATTTATTGGATCGGGGTTTGCTGGCATTGCCAGATATGCTCCTGAGATTATGGCGGCATATACTGCAGGGATTATAGCCTTCTTTATATTCAAAGCTCCCATCTTCCGATACAAGAATGCGAGCCCAAGTGCGCTAAATCCCGATATCACCAAAAATGCAACATACAAACTCTGTCTGTAATAGATGGTCTCAGGATCTCCTACTGCAGGAGGATTTGCAGGATATTTGAGCGCAGGTATTAAAAATAATACGAACCACATGATGCCTGCAACTATGAGCGCCTTCTTTTTGTTATTGGAGCCAGGAACTGAGTTATGTGTATACGCAAAGACTATTCCAAACAGCGATCCTATCGATAAGCCCAGAATGGTGCCGGCGAGCATTTCGCCTCCCCTTTGCCATAACCGATAGGCTGTAAATTCGGCTGGGTTGATTATTTGGTTGCTTTGATTAGTGTTCTGCATTTCAAGTTCGACTGCGTGGTCGATATACGGCTCAACTGCAACCTGGTTAATGGCTCCCAGGATAGTTCCAGCAATCGCTCCAGCAAGAAGAGTAATAGCAATAAAAATGATAGTTTTCATATAAGATCAGGAAAGTTAGTGGCATGGAAATCCTGCTGCATGCCTCATGTCATGGTAAAACTCATGGGCCCAGTTTGTCCCCGGCTCGCCCCCACTGCCATCAGCTGGCACGGTAAAGCCAAGTATTTCTCCCTGATCGAATCCAACTATAAAGACTCCAAAAGCAAGCACTCCAAGAAGAATACCGACTGCAACCCTCGGAACGCCTGCAGATGTTTTTGTTATCTGGTTGCTTACTAACATTTACCTCGGATAGAGGAGGCTGTTATATAAAGAATCGGATGGTTTATCCAACTCAAACATGATAAATAATGCATAGACGCTCTTAGCGTTATACATATATGCACAAGTACATCATAATGCTTGAAAAGGTTGCAAGCAGGTACGCTCCAAGCAGGGTGCTTTCATTTGATGTTGTGCATGTGTTTGCAGCTTTGCAGATGATATGGAAGAACAGCATGACAAGCAGAAATGCGCTGTGTACGGGGTTAGTTCTTGGCGAAGGGACAGTCAAGACGCTTGTAAAACACCTAAAGATGCAAGGGCTTATCGAGACTTCAAACAGGGGTACGAAGATAACTGCTAAAGGAAAGGGCATATGCGAAGGACTGCTATCGGCAATTCCGGCAGAAATGAGCTTGCCTAAGTGCTCAGTCGCCCTTAGCATGTTCAACTATGCATTGCTTGTCAGGGAGTTTAGCTTTGCAGTAGGATTGGGCATTGAGCAAAGGGACGCTGCCATAAAAATGGGCGCAACAGGTGCCACTACTCTGCTTTTCAAAGACAACAAATTTGTAATGCCGGCAAGCAGTAGCGATTCACTAAAGAAAGAACGAGAGGTGCGCAGGATGCTGGTTGAAAAACTAAATCCAAGAGAGGGCGATGTAATAATAATAGGGAGTGCAGATAGCAATGAAAAGACTGCCGAGCTTGGTGCCAAAAATGCAGCGCTACTGACCATATTTAGTCATGAGAAGCATCATCATCATTGAACTTGACGCTCGTGCCACCTTGTTATAGATATATGACTCCCTTGCTAGCTAGTCCATTCAGAGCCCTTTTGTGGCAGCTGTCGTAGAAGGGTTGTGATTACTTCTCAGCAGTGCGTGGAT
>JAICHI010000131.1 GCA_025922735.1 Nitrososphaeraceae archaeon
AAACAGCTGTTGTATCACTTGGTATATGCTCTTTTGACACACAGATCATTGAAAAACCGCAGTGGTTTCAAGAAAGCTGTGTGCTATAAGGTACTCTAAAAAGAGGGCTATTTCGATTCTCAGGGAGGCTGTTTGCTGCTTGAATGCTCGTGACCTTGGATTGAAGAGGTAAAAGACAACAACGTCTCATTCCGACAATTAGTTTTGATGCTTTGATGCATGAAGTTACCTAATGTTATAAGTTGCAACCGGCACTTTTTGTAGGGTTTTGTTCTTGTCCAAACAGGAACCTCTGGGACTTTGGCATCTACGCCGGAATTTCTTAGTGGTCACATAACGCACATTCCAGGTGTATGAGAAAATCTAACCAACGCCGTTTAAGCTTCGCTAACCTGCGATCTTCAATATCTTTGCTATAAATATAGATGAAGCATATACATCTAGAGAATGTTCATATAACAATTATCCAATTACATAATTCTCCTTGATGGTTATTGTTACATGCAATATTAAGCAGTTTCATAGACTGTATAGTAAAATAAATCTAATTTTTTATTACTAACAACTATTCATTAGAGACAGAAATAACCTGTAAATATCAAACTCTGACATATTGTATTACAATATGCTAACCGATGATGGCGAGGGTCTTAGACTTCCGTTGCAGCATCCAGCATGTCAAGTTGCTGGCTGCTTTGAGCGTGCATCCGTCTACATCGTCATCAAGGAAAGTGATATCAATGCCTTGAACGTTGATGCCGGCGAAAAACAGATGATGATGGAGAGGGACTCACTTGCAGATGTCAACGCTTTCAAGCTCATATTGTACCTTTGTGCACGGCATGACTATGACTTCAGGTATCTGCTCGAGCAAAATGAGCTCGAGATAACAAAGAGGCATCACCTTATGCTCAAGGAAACTGAATAGCCTTTGCGTTATTCCTTTGCAATCAACGGCAAGGCACAGATCTAATTTTGAAATTGATGTCGCCCTATGTTCCAACAACACGAGCAGCGATACCATACCCACCATAACTCAATCATCCTAGCATTATCGTCAGCAGCATCTCCGTTCTTATCCACATGACGTACACCTGTTATCTTGCTGGTTCTTGCCTTAACCCTTGTATCTTTATATTTCATTTAGGCATTAGACTTCCTCTTCATCAACTATCAAGAACATCTCATGTCAATACATGAAACCAAATCGCGGGGTAATTGACCAGATCCTCGACTTACGAATGCAGTGCAGGGGCAAGAAGGTTGCAATCATAGGAGATATCCATGGCTGTTATGACGAGCTAAGCGAGCTCCTGGATGCGATTGACTGGTCGCCTCAGAGTCATATTCTGATACTGACCGGCGACCTTATTGATCGTGGTCCTAAGATTAAAGAAACCCTCATGTTTGCCATGAATACGCCCTCAGTGTACTCATTGATGTCCAATCTTGAACAGAAGCTTCTAAGATATCTTCGAGGGCATCACGTACAAACTAGTGCTCTCGTCAAGACAATTGATCAATGCAGAGAGGCGTTTCTGAGACATCAATCATTTTTGAAATGATTAGAATCTCTTCCTTGGATAGTGAGATACTTAGACAGTTCATACGTTGTACATGCGGGGTTACGGCCAGATAGACTCATCAACAAACAGGAGAGAGATCATTGTATCTATATTATGACATGGTATCCAAAAACTAAGAGAATTTCCAATGAAGGCATAGATCCTTGGTGGTAAGAATATCCTTACCTTTACTCATCACAGAGGCATCATTCTCCTCCTTCGATAATATTACTAAACTATTTTAAACAAATTAAGAGATTTCTTCTTTGATCTTTTGTGCTATTTTAAGTATATCTTCCTGAGAGGCAACTCTCCGGGAAGGCCATTTTCCATCTGGGCTGTCATCATGAAACCGAGGTACTATGTGAACGTGTACGTGCGGGACAATCTGGTTTGCAGCTATTCCGTTGTTCTGCCCCACATTGAAGCCATCAGCCTTTACAGCCGATATTATCGCCTTAGCAATTGCGGGTACGAGAGAATATAATTTGCCTACCTCGGCAGGAGGCATTTGGAGCAATGTTTCGTAATGCTTAGTCGGCATGACCAGGGCATGGCCTGGATTGATCGGATATTTATCCATGAGGACCAAAAAGCCGTTGTCGCGGTGGATCTGCACACAGGGCTCTTGCCCATCTATTATCGAGCAGAAGATGCAAGATTTGCTCATGCTGTGCGTATAAGCTTGTGTGTAGATTGGTTGTTTATTTTTTGCTATTAGGGCACATGAATTTTTAAATAGACCAAAGATCCGAAATTTATATACATGGGCGAAACACTCGAGCTCGATACCTTTGACATGACTTTCTCTTTCCGCTGCCCCAAGTGTGACTACTTGAATGAAGAGGTGCTTGCCAAGGATCTTTCAAGCGGCAATGCAGAATGCGGCATGTGCGAGACTGTTTTCAAAGTAGAAGGGATTGATGCTGTCAAGATAACGGCGACTCTTGAGTAAGTGAAAAATCTTAAAATATGCACCTGTGTCGATAATCGCAATGAAGCTCGAGAGTAGAAAGGTGCTCGAGGGGCCAGAGAGGGCTCCGCATAGGGCAATGTATAAGGCAATGGGATTGACAGATGGAGACTTGGACCGGCCTCTGATAGCGGTGTCTTCCACATGTAATGAGGCCACCCCCTGCAACATCCATCTTGGACGGCTTGCCCAGAGCGCTAAACGCGGTGTAAAAGATGCAGGATGCACACCAAGGGAGTTCACCGCAATTGCAGTTTCTGATGGCATTGCCATGGGCCACGAAGGCATGAAAGCCTCACTTGTGAGCCGTGAAATAATCGCAGACTCTATTGAAATAATGGTCATGGCTCATCAATACGACGGCGTAGTCGGTATATCAGGCTGTGATAAGAGCTTGCCCGGGACATTAATGGGTATGGGCCGGCTCAACCGACCCTCCATATTTGTTTATGGCGGAACAATCATGCCGGGTCTGTGGAATGGTAAACAGGTGACAGTGCAGGATGTGTATGAAGCTGTGGGGGCATATGATGCCGGCAAGATGACATTGCAGGAACTCAAAAGCCTTGAAAACGTTGCATGTCCTAGCGCAGGGTCATGTGCTGGCATGTATACTGCAAATACGATGGCCTCAATTAGCGAAGCTCTGGGAATGTCAATCCTAGGAAGCGCTTCTGCTCCAGCAGAGAGCGAAAGACGGCTCGAAATCTGCTACAACACTGGCAAGGCCATAATGAGCTTAATTGATGGCAATATCAGACCCCGCGACATCATGACCTTTGAAGCCTTTGAAAATGCAATCATGATGGCGAATGCAATAGGCGGCTCGACCAATGCTGTGCTGCACCTCCTCGCAATAGCAAGGGAAGTGGGAGTAAAATTGAGCCTCTCAGACTTTGAGAGGATTCGCAAGCGCAGTCCCCACATCGCTGACATGAGGCCAGGGGGAATGTATGTCATGGCAGACCTTGACAAAGTCGGCGGCGTGCCAGTAATACTCAATAGTTTACTCAAGAAGGGTCTTTTAAACGGCAATGTTTTGACTGTCAGCGGCAGGACCATGAAGGAAAATCTGGAATCAGTCAAGTTTAACTTTGATATTGATAATAAGGTAATCAGACACCTAGACAACCCGATAAAGCAGGAAGGTACACTCAAGATACTCAAAGGCACACTTGCACCTGGAGGCGCCGTAATGAAGCTTGCAGGGGTACAAAGCAAGAAATTTCTTGGTAGGGCAAGGGTCTTTGACAAGGAAGAGGACGCCTTTGAAGCTGTCTCAAAGCGCAGGATAGTAGAAGGCGACATAATCGTGATCCGATATGAAGGCCCAAAAGGAGGACCGGGAATGCGTGAAATGCTGGCAGTAACTGCCGCAGTTGTAGGGCAAGGATTAGGAGAAAAAGTGGCCATGGTCACAGACGGGAGGTTTTCGGGCGCAACTAGGGGATTTATGATAGGTCATGTCGCTCCTGAAGCGATGGTGGGTGGCCCAATTGCTCTAGTAAAGGAATACGATCAGATTATAATTGACATGCAAAAGAGCAGAATAGATCTCATGGTTTCAGAAGGCGAGTTAAGAAAAAGGATGAAGAAATGGAAGCCTATCAAACCTCGCTATACAACTGGGGCTCTTGCAAAGTACGCTTTGCTAGTCGAGTCTGCATCGGAGGGTGCAGTCATGAGCACTACCAAGTGATAAAGGTTTAAATTTTATTATTACTGCAGAGTCAACTATAGGTAGGAAAATATGAGCAAAAGTGATTACTTTTGGTCGTCTCACGGGCAGCTCAATCCAGGTACAGAAGCTCGCCACTTCTGAAAACCAGTTTCAACTTTTTAAGAAGCTCTATTTCCTCTATGAAAGAGTCTTCATCTTAGAGTCGCTCATTGGGCCGGAAGAGCTAGCTGAAATGTCTATCATTGGCTTTGACCCAAAACTCATCGTAACATCTGACTCTTATAATTTCAAAGTTCAAGACAGGAATGGAAAAATTCTGCAAAGGTCGCCAACAAAAGAACCGCTGTCAAGCCTCCGTGAGTTGATGCCCAAAGTTAATGATGATCGTTTCCGTTACGTCGGTGGGGCGGTAGG
>JAICHI010000132.1 GCA_025922735.1 Nitrososphaeraceae archaeon
ACAGACATGAAACGGTAGTAGCAGAAATGATCAAACGCGGCTTTAATCATAAGAGCACTCTGAAAAAAGAGTTGGCTTCTGGCTCTAACATGCAATCTCTTTTTGTTGATCAACCAACTGTGCAGCGAATGATCTTGCTAAATAAGAGATGTAAATGCAAGTTATAAGACTATGAGCTCTTTTTAAAACGTCATCGACGAGCAAACCAACTGTGCAGACAGAATTATGCACAATGATGTTCAATTTATGCATAGACCTTCGCACAAAAATTTGAACTATGCAGTAAAATCTTCGTCATGAAGTTACAATTTATTATCAAGAAAGCCTTGCATAATTATCATATGCAACCGTCAGATATTGAGGACATCCTACCACCGGAGAAAATAGCATTCATCGCCTACAACGTAGGTATTTTTGAATCAGTTCAGAAGTTTGGCAACCTTATTACCAGTAGCAAGATAACTGGTGGGATGGATCCAGTCAAGGTAGCGGAGCTCCTTGAGGAAACGCGTGCATTCTATGACGCAGAGATGATAGCACAACTTATCAATGGGATGCTGGCGCAGAGGGCGAGCATGGATCTTCCTTCTCCCCTGACAATTGGGAGGGTCACAGCAGGCGAAGTAGACTATGTCATCAGGCAGCTAAAGGCAGCAGGCATATCCATTAATAAATAGCACTACAACAACCACCACCACCATAACAATAATCGTCGGTATCAACATGAACAGCAACCAATGGGGGGGGTCAATCAATTCCTTGCTTGCATGCTTGCTGTATACGCATGTATTACAATTTTTTAGGCTATTTCTGAAACAGACTCATGTGGTTACTAATAATATTGATAATTGTCTGACTGATAATTCTTCAGTCGGTTTTCGCTAGAGTAGAAATTCAAAATATTAAGATACTTGCAGAATTGCATTAGCTTATGGGTCTGATAACATGGATAGCAATTGCAGTGATAGCCCTCGTAGTTATCGGACTTGGAGCGGGCGTCTTCTTTTCAGGATTGATAAGGGGTGCTGAAATAATTGGAAATAACCCTGCAGTGCAAAACGTTACTCAAGAGGCCAAAGAATTTCTCAACAATAACATTCAGGGGAGCGGCGACAGCTCCAGTGTCTTGGTAATAACCACTAGTGAGGCAAGATACAGAATCGGTGAGCCGGTGGCAATTACAGTCAAGAACATAGGCGATGAGACACTGACCTTTCCTGATTCGGCAGGGGGTCTAAAGATTCAGAACATGAACACAGGACAGATGTACAACGTTGTTGCGGCCCAAGTAACAACTGAACTGGAACCTGGGGCATCGAGAACGATAACTTGGAATCAAGAGGACGGCAACGGCAACAATGTTCCAACTGGCGATTACACTGCCACGGTGCAGACTATATCTTCATCAGCATCAGCTCAGAGTGTCTCAGCACAGGTTAGCTTCGAAATTACAGAATAAGCACGGCTCCACTGATGACTGTAGTCCACAGACCATCTTTGTGACCCTCTGCTGACTGGGTAAAGTTCTGTGTTCGGTAGATCTTGTTTGATAGCCTCCACTGCTCCTCTTTTTCATTCCATGCAAGGCTTGGATCGTTTGGCAGCCCAAGAATAGTTGCAAGCATTTCCATTGCCATATCCTCGGCATAGTCACCTGCCTTTTGCGCAGTTTCGCCGGTAGCGTGATGCTCTGACAGGTATCCGTGCTGGCTCTCATCCACAGGTCTTGCCAGACCTATTGATGCCGCAATAAGCCTGTTGGGCTCGTTAGTGGCAGACCTTGCCATTATTGTAAATACAATCTGTCCAGGCTGCAAGTATCTTCTCCCTTCCTGGCGGCTGACAATTTTACAACGCGGAGGGAGGATGCTTGATACTGACACCAGATTGAGGTCTGCTATTTCGGCATCTCGCAGGGCGAGCTCAAAGCTTGTCAAATAGTCCTTGTGAATGCCTCTGCCCTTAGTGAAAAAAACCCTCGAGGGGACATTGCGCATAGGATTGGCAGTATCGAGATCTTGTTGTTCCATGCACAATCTCTGGCATACAAGTCAAATTAGAATTAATATGATATTATCATTAATATTGCAACTATATAGCACAGCTGGCGGCTAGATCGGAGCGTTGAAGATCAGCGCGATGCCAGTTGGTAAGGAGTTCACGGTAAAAGTAATGGGCATAATCAATACCAGCCCTGAATCCTTCTACAAAGGCTCTGTCAAGACGGACGAACAGGAAATAGCAGCAACAGCAAGGCAAATGCAAGAGGATGGCGCTCATATGATCGACATTGGTGGCATGTCGACTGCGCCTTATGTGCAAACGCACATTGTCTCAATCGAAGAAGAAACAAGAAGAGTCACAGAGGCGATCAAGGTTGTCAAGAGTGCCTGCGACTTGCCGATTTCGGCAGACACACCAAGGGCAGCCGTTGCAAAAGAAGCGATAGCAGCCGGTGCAGACACAGTCAACGATGTAACTGGACTAAAATATGATAGCAAGATGGCGGGTATCGCAGCAAAAGCTGGCGTGTCTATGATAATTGGCGCATACAGCAAAGCACCTGCTACTGGCAAATTGGTCAGTACACTCGAGGCATTGAAGAAAAGCATAAGATTGGCAAGTGAGGCGGGTATCAAAGATGTAATGATTGACCCATCAATAGGCTTCTTCCGTCAAGAAGGGAAAAATCCCTTTTTCACTAAAATGACAGACATGCCATGGTATGCACGTGATATTGAAATCCTATCCAACCTGCACAAGCTTGCCACGCTTAAGAAGCCGATCTGTGTTTCAGTTTCGAGGAAGTCTTTCATTGGGTACCTGCTGAACCTGAATTCGGCAGAAGATCGCCTGATACCATCAATAGCATGTGAAATGATCGCTACTCTTAATGGTGCAAATATCATCAGAACACATAACGTTCGTGAAACAGTGCAGGCAGTAACGATGCTGCAATTGTTGAGAACATAGGTTGGCAAACGCTTATAATGCTTCAGAGCTGTTACACCTCAAGGAAATAGTTGGACATTGTACAGGGTCTGACATTTGATGACGTACTTCTCGTTCCTAAACGGTCGCCGATAATTTCCAGATCTCAAACAAACCTGCGCACTAAGCTGTCACGCAACATCACACTCAATATACCAATTATAAGCGCTAACATGGACACCGTCACTGAATCAGGCATGGCAATTGCCTTGGCAAGAGAAGGCGGTATTGGAATTATTCATCGATTTATGACAATAGAGGATCAGGTAGACGAGATCCTGAGGGTCAAGCGCTCAGAGTCAGTCATGATAGAGCAGCCATATACTATCAAACCTGATCTGACAGTGGCAGAAGCAAGAAAGGTTATGGAGGAGTACAGCGTCTCGGGCCTGCTTGTCGAAGAGGGAGGCAAGCTTCTCGGTATAATTACAAGGCGCGACATTACGTTTGAAAAGAACAACAAACTCAAGGTGTCAGAACTCATGACAAAGGATGTCATCACTGCCAAGGCAGGCATTACTATAGATCAGGCAAAGGAGATTTTGCATAATAAAAGGATAGAAAAGTTGCCGGTGGTTGATGACAAAAAGCACATCGTCGGGCTTATTACCAGCAAGGACATCTTGAAAATGGAGCAGTATCCGTATGCATCAAAGGACAGGAAAGGCAGATTGCTTGTAGGCGCTGCAGTCGGCGTCAAGGGAGACTATTTAGAGCGTACAGAGGCGCTGCTCGAGGCAAGTGCAGATGTTATTGTAGTCGACATTGCGCACGGCCACAGCGAAAATGCTATCAACACTGTACACATGATCAAAAAGGCGTTTCCTAACTGCGAGCTCATTGCAGGCAATGTCGCTACAGGCGAAGGCAGCCGTGACCTCATCAAGGCCGGTGTAGATGCAGTAAAGGTAGGAGTAGGATCAGGCTCGATATGCATAACAAGAGTCGTGACAGGCTCAGGAGTGCCGCAACTGACCGCAGTAATTGACAGCGTCAAAGTTGCACGCGATCATGAGATACCCATAATATCTGACGGCGGCATACGCAACTCTGGTGACATTACTAAGGCGTTAGCTGCAGGTGCATCCTCAGTAATGATAGGAAGTCTATTTGGTGGAACAGATGAGAGCCCAGGCAAGAGCCTTGTCAAGAATGGCAAAAAATTCAAGATGTATCGGGGCATGGCGTCATTTTATGCATCACTTGGTAGGAAATACCGCGAAGCGGGACCTCAGGTAGTAGACTCTGATGACCTTAACGATTATGTCCCAGAAGGTGTTGAGGCTATGGTCCCATACAATGGAAGCGTAGTAGAAATCATAAGACAGATGGCAGGCGGCCTGCGGTCGGGGCTCAGCTATTGCGGTGCAAAAACGATTCCTGAGATGCAAATGAATGCCGAGTTCATCAAGATTACATCAGCAGGATATATCGAGAGCCAGTCGCATGACGTCGATCTAATGTAATTGGTGTTGCTGTTGCCCATTGCAGTGCCATAAAGCACTATATATGTAGCACCACACTTCGGCATTTTGTATGCTGGCAAGCAAGGTCTTTTACATAGCCATTGCAGCGGGAATAGTGTTCATTGCCATTGGCATAGCG
>JAICHI010000133.1 GCA_025922735.1 Nitrososphaeraceae archaeon
TAAATATCACATCATCGCTCAATGGAACTGATATGACCAATCCTGAATCGGAGATTTATATCGAGTCTGGTAAGAGGCCCAAGGGTATTGTCACTACGTCAAGGATCGGTATCACTCGAGCAATGGACAAGGAGTGGCGCTTTGTCGACCCATCGAGTCCCTTTATATCACGCAAATTCCAGATCAAATCATCATTGTCATTATGACTAGTGACGATAAGCTATAGATCCATCAATAGTTTTTATTGTTAGATGATTTCACACTGGATACAAAACTAAAGGATACGTACTATCACCTTGCAAAGGACAACAGCAAGCTTAGAGTCAAACTCTAGGTGGTGCTGCTGCTGTATTAATAAATATACTACAATTTACCTAAAAGCTAGTGGCTTTGACTCCATAGAAATGTTGGAAAAAAGCTAGTGCCACGCAGCCTCTATTGAAGCTTCGTATTCTTTTTCAATTGCATTCATTAATTTTTTACCTGTTATTTTGCCTTTTGACTTTGTGATAGCCACAATTGAAGCGCCGCCTGCACCGACGCCTTCCTTTACGAACCCCTTTGCAAATGCCTGCAGACCTGGCTTGCTTGATTCGCCTAGATGAAGATCGCAAGATAAAATTGGAACTTGCTCTGAAGCCATCCTTACAAGACCAGATAGATCCGATGACGGATCTTTTGTGACATATGTTGTAGTGCCGATATAAAGACCGTTTAGCGACCTGCCGAGGTGCTTCAATATTGCAACGATTGCAGACATCTGAGTCCCTCCGGCAAGCATAATCTTGCCACTTGCAGATAGCACACCGCTTGCAATACCGGCTACAGAAGGCATCATTGGATCTCCAAAAGTGGATATAGCTTCAAAGGGCGAGTTGATTCTTCCTATCCCACCAGCAATGACTCTCTCTATTGCAGAATCTACTACCTTGTTTTTCAGATTGTGTGGATTTTCCGGCATACTGCTGCTTACCTTGAACCTAGCATCAATGCCAAGTGCTCTCAGCACTGCAAGTGCAGTTGTAGTGCCTCCAGGAATGCTCTCGCCTACTACTGTTAGATCTGACATAATGGCCAGTTGTTTTCCAAGCAGCTCGCCATGCTCAAATGCACGCTTGACGTTTGAGATGTCCATCGCATTTTCATTCATGATGTTTCTACCCGGTTCAACTCCAAATGATACATATGGTATTGAGGGCTTGACCTTTGCCCCTGCATCAACTACTAGAAGGGGGATCCTTGCCAATTGTAACGCAGTCCGTGTAATGAGTGCCGGCGTAGGCTTGCCATCAGGTGTAGCCGGTACAACATCAATGCAGCTACAGCGTCCACAATACAGAAATTCCGCGTCTGCCGGCGATGTATATTTTACTAGTTCGGCGTTTGCCCCTGCTACCGTAAGCCCCGAAATCTCGCTTGTGGCAGTGTACGAGATCACACACACAAAAACAGGATTTTTCGTCGCAAAACTTTTGACTGCAAGTCTATCAGACGCTGTTATGTCCTGCATCTATTCACCAGCGGTCATAAGCTCCAAGAATTCTTGTTTTGACCTAGGCTGGAGCACATAGTTGGTTTTCTTTTCATGTCCTATCGTAGATATAGAAGTCGGACCATAGTTGTGACCTGGATACAGGATGAGCTTTTCGTCCAGTTTTGTCAGCCTATCAAATAGGCTATCGTACATCTCTTTTGCGTTACTTCCAGGAAGATCCACTCTGCCGCAGTTGCCCACAAAGAGTGTGTCGCCAGTTAGAATGAATTGATCATCAAGTAGGAGGCAGATGCTGTCCTTAGAGTGACCGGGCGTATACAAAACCCGTAGTCTAATGCTTCCTATTTCGATCGTATCCCCGTCAGATACTGCAATGTCTTTTTTCAGCTGCGAGTTTTTGTGCTGCACTATCTTGGCACCGGTTATCTCTGCCATCTGCTCGTTCCCAATCACATGATCAAAATGAGTATGAGTATTGATGATATACTTGGCCTGCCAGTTGTTCTTTTTTAGTGTCTGGAATATTTTATCCAGGTCCCACGAAGGATCAATGACTGCCGCTTCGCCATATTCCTCATCAGCTACTATATAGGTAAAATTGGCCATCTGGCCTACTGCGATCTGCAATACTGTTGGCTTCATACGATGCCCTTTTCAGCCTCCCGCGGTATCCCTATCCATTCTACATATACAGGACCTGTGTATTTCTTTTTATTCTTCTTCTTTTCTGCAAGTCCAACCTTTAATCGATGAAAGGTAATAGTGGCATCTGCCATGATGCACTTTTTATGAATCTGCCCAGTGTTTGGGTCAAATCCTGAAGGAATATCGACTGCCAAGACGTAAGCCTTAGATTTGTTTATTGCATCTATTGCAGATGCATAGGGCTGCCGGATCTCGTCCTTAATGCCTGTGCCAAATATGCCATCCAAGATAATGTTAGCACTGGCGATTCGGTTCTTTATCTCGCTGGTTAACTCTTTGCCAAATATCAATTCAATTGAATCCATTTTTTCAATTATACTCCAGTTAAGCCTTGCCTCTTCACTTCTTAAATCAGAAGGACTCCCAAGTAAAATGACCACTACTTTGGCTCCATACCCAGCAAGGTGGCGCGATGCGACGAACCCATCACCGCCGTTGTTGCCGGTGCCGCATACGGCAACTATTTTTTTGTTCTTCAAGTTCTTGAACTTTCGAACAACAAAATCTGCTACCCCGTGGCCAGCGTTCTCCATCATGAGAAAACGTCGCATTCCAAAAATAGAATGGCCGTTTTGTTCTATAGTATACATCTGATCTGAAGTAATCGGCTTCAACAACACATATGACGGTCTATTCAGACAAACATAAAAACTATTTAACAAGATTTGGACGTCTTCGATAAGAACCCTCTTCAGTTCATTGCAAGTTCACTTGAACCGAAGACCCCATTTTCTTGTTGTAGTTTAGTTCTTTTTCTTCTTACTTCATAAGCCAGTTTTTCAAATAGTGTTGATTAAAATTCGATTTAGCTGCGAGCACGAAAGAGAATAAACCTCGTACATTATTTTGGTCTTGATTGCACTATAGTTTTTGCAGCTTCAAATAATATTGCAATAATCTACAATATCTGTCCTACGTGTATTCTTCAAGATATCGGAAGCAGATAGGCAAACTTAACATAAGATCTTGAGACATCAAGTTAAATCCTCTCTATTCGGGATATGCTTCTTAAGCAGTTTCTTGAGGTCACTACTCATATCGGCTACCTCGCCAAGCGTCAGCTGCCCCAGCCCTTCATTGCGCATCCACGTGATGTATCCATCAGTGTCAATAACTATTGCCCCAGATCTTTCCAAGTAGTGTGCTATAACGTTTATCTGGACTGGCGTTAGGGATGGAAGTACCTTGCGAAGGTCTCTTAGCTTCGGATAGCCGTCAAAATTCCTGATCGCTTGCAAAAAAGCGTTAATGTCATCTTCTGAAACTTCATTTGCCGGTCTTGTCTTTCTGCGGGGTTTTCTGGGTTTGATAGAAAATGTGTGTCGCCTTGCCCTAAAACTTTTTCTCCCTATAGGGTTGGAAAGGCAAGAGTAGATTTTTCGAGCCCCAATATTGGAACATACAGTGACTGTGCATCAGTTCCTAGGCTATCTACGAAGGTGAATTCTCCAGAAAGCCTTTTTAGTTGAATGAACTTTTTGGTCGGCTTTTCATTCTCAACAACATAGTGAACCGTCACGCCTCCAATTGTACCTGTCTGAATAAAAAGGACATGCTTGCTGTTGTAGTGAATATAATAGAGCATGGGAATGACTCCAAGCATCGACTGGGCGGAGTAGATTATCACCTTGAGCATGTCTTCTAGGTTCTGGTATTTTAGATACATAATCTCGTTTTGAGACATGGCACATTAAGATAAACCTCACAGCATATCTTCTTTTGGGTTATCGCAAATTCGCTTTGTGTTAAGTGCAGCGTGATGTATTCTTTGATTGTGTATGGTAGCCTATAGAGCGTCTGCATACCATGAGCATAACTATATAGGCGAACCTGACCTTAGAGAACCGGTTTGTTTGTAGCAAAGCCATTCTAGAATATAGAGGCTTGGTGCTCAAAACGGGTTTGCTGGCTTGGATAGAATTCTCAGACGCTTTTATACATACCATGGAGATAGAGGCATGTACAAGTTTCTTCCAAGGTTGCGACATTGATGCAGATCTGAAAAGACAAAAGCACCCGGGACGCTTCAGAAAACAAATACAGCTTTGAGCAGCTGCAGAGATGTCTGCAAGTAGGAGGTTCTAGTTATACATCTTGCCAAGATTGTATAGCGTCGAGGTCACTTCAATATGTTATACACGAATCAAGAGATGGGCTCTATCTTTTCGATCTGCTCTTGAAGAGCACCATGTCTATAACATAATCTCTGAGGGCACACGGCCGCGACATGCTGACAAGTCGTGGCGGAGGGAGTAGACATTGTGTTCATACAAATTTTTTCCGCGGTAGAATTAACAGATCATGACCCTTATGCCTCTAGATTCTCAAGTTACTGATCTATGTTTTGTACTTCTGTTGGTACACTTTTTGCAATCAATTGCAAAGATAATCTA
>JAICHI010000134.1 GCA_025922735.1 Nitrososphaeraceae archaeon
AAAAAGGCTTAGAAATTCTAACGGAAATTGACCGTTATTATGAGTTTCTTTAGAAAAAGGGCGAATCAATAAGATTTGAAGATTTCTAGAAAAACTAGAAATAATAAAAGAGCCTAATACGTAGTTTCGATGGAACCAGCTGAACAACAAATACATTCTAAGGATAATATGACATATTGTCAACATTGTGAAAGTGAAACCGTAATATTTGATATGGTTTCGAGCGAGTTCGTATGTAGCTCGTGTGGCTGTGTTGCAGACGACAGGATTTTTCATGCCGATAATGCAGTTGGTGTCCATAATTCTTCTGAATATGGCGACAGGACAAGGACAGGGATGCCCGAATCGCTTGCAGTACATCACAAGGGCCTGTCAACACTGATCGGTCTTGACGACACGGATGCAAGGGGAAAGACGCTAGAACCTGCACAAAAGATGAAGATGCAAAGGCTACGTACTTGGAATAATAGGTCTCAGCTCAATGACTCTATCTCAAGGAATCTTGAAAAGGCACTGAAATTTTTGAACACCTTGGGTGACAAGCTCTATCTCAGCCAAGCTGTGATGGAAAGCGCAGCCTACATTTATCGTAAAGCGGCTCTCAAAAAACTGGCAAAGGGTCGGTCAACGCTAGGACTTGTAGGCGCAGCGCTTTATGCAGCCTGCAGAGAGACTGCCACTCCAAAGACTGTGGCGGATGTTGCAGCAGTCTGTAATATTTCAAGCAAGGATGTCATGGCGCATTATAAGCTCATCCTCAGGGAACTATCACTGCAAATGCCTGTGCTGCACGGTCCAGACTATGTCACACTGATAGCCAACAGGCTTGACTTGAGCGAAAAGACGAAGCGTGAAGCCCTTCGCATCTACACAAGAGTGCAGCAAAACCGTATTTCGCTGGGCAAGAACCCAAGGGCACTTGCAGGGGCAGTTATTTATCTTGCATCTCAGAATTGTAATGAATTTCTTCGGCAGGTAGAGATATGTCAAGTGGCAGATATATCGACCGTTTCACTCCGGAAGAGATGTAAAGAAATCAAGGCTACGCTAGGAATTTGACATGGAGTGAGAGCTCTTTTGCGTCCTTGATCTTCTCAAGGTAGGCTGCATTTAGCATAAGATAAGCCGCCGCGGAATTAGGGTAGATGTCCTTACAGGAAAATAGCGTCATAATCATATTGTCATGATCAAGTCTAAAGCCTAGACAGGGCTCATGTCCCCTGATTACTGCCTTAGTATCAGTCGCTTGCAACCAAGTGCGAGTCACACTTGTCCCAAAATATCTTCCAAGGCCACGTCTTGACCTTTCTTGCTCTCTGTTTTCGTCAATCTGCCGTGGATCATTCCACAATATCTCTTCAAGCACACTGCTTCTGACTTGCCTTTCCTGAGCAAACGCTATTGATTCTCTAAAGTTTGCAGCCTCCGCCTCTTTAGTAGGGAGCCCGCCATGCACCAAGAGCAGCTTTCGCCTGACCACTGTTGCAAGGGTCATCAGTCTGAACATCGATAGTATCTCTTTATAGATCTCTCTCCAGCGATTGCCAAAGCGATCTTCTATCTCGTAGGGAAAATTATGCGGAGAAAAAGGGAACTCTGCAGGGGCCTCATGGTTCCCTCTCATCAGTATAACCGAGTCAGGATATGTGTTTTTCAGATAGCATACTGAATACATTATACCGAGGGAATCACTCCCTCTATCGATATAATCTCCAAGAAATACAAGTTTGTTCAGTTCCCTCGATAGGAATTGCTCATAATTTATTTCAGAGAGAACCCGAAATAGCGACTTTGAATCCCCGTGCAGATCGCTTATTATCACCAAGTTTTCCAAATCATGAACTTCTACCAGGCCACCATTTATCTGTCCCCCTGCAATGCTTCTCCTTTGCCTTCCTGACTGAAGCGTGTCTTCTGCCTGCCTAATTTTGTGTATAAAGTCAGAAGCGTCAGCATTTTTTGCGGACTCTGCGAGTTGCAACGGGATATACTGTTTGAGGATGCAGTTAAATGTATTACAGGTTGCGAATTTCTAAGGGAAATATAATCACAAGAAAATAAATGACCAATTTGTTGATTCTAAGTAGATGGCGTAAGACACTTTTAGCTCTGCTGTGCTATATGCAGCTATTAGTGTAATGCATATGCAATCACTAAAGCCTGCGAGCAAAGATGACAATATTTGATACATCATATAGCATCATATTGCAGAGGTCATCGACCTCCATATGGATGTCCTTTTTGCTGCTGCGATAGATGAGCGTAGAGTTTGCACATCCCGTTGCCTGATTCGATTGAAAGAGCAAGATCTTACTTCCCTATTCTCAACGACACTCGTGAGATTTGAGCCATTTTATGCTGATCAGAGGATGCTGGCGACGTGAGCCGCTTGCTGCACGTATGATACTCTTGCTTCCAAGTAATTTGGGACTACCTAACAGACGCTTTCGTTTTTGATTCGCCACTGTCTCACTAAGATTATATCATTTATGTAGAAGTCTGATATGAAATCTGCCACTCATTCAGATATAGGTTTAATTGCCATTCTTCTGGCATCTTGCAGCGGGGTTAATGAAGAGAGTCGGTAGAGAGTATCGATTTTATTTGTGTCCATAAATAACAACAGTTAGTTTGTCAGAGCCGAATAGGTCCTAGTTATCAGGGCGGCCAGCTACTCAATATTGCATCTGTTTCACGTCAAAGCAGCATCACCGGATTATTGTGGAAACATGCCCACGTCTCATTGGTGCGAGAAGACTGCATTTGCTATTAGAAAGTCTCATGGCAGACCTAGGAATCTTCTAGGTTCTTGTTGGGTTAGAAAGTATGTTTAACATTAAATCCAATAGGATTTGAGTTTCTGTAGTAAGTTGCCATTAAATGCTGCGGGCTGGAGTAACAGAGGATGGTTAGAGATAATAGAATTCATTCTGCTAATGTGTGAGAATGGGGCAAGAAAGACACATGTGATGTATCGATGCAATCTGAACTCCAAGCAGATAAACCAGTATCTTGAATTCCTGCTCGACAGCGGAATGCTTGAGATCTTACAGGAGCGACCAAATTCAAAGCGCTATATATATAAGACGACTGACCTCGGTAAAAAGTTTATTGCCCATTACAAGCAACTGGCAGCGCTTTTTACCAAGGCTCCTCCTGCTTCTCTTGCATAATCATCGATGCGGGCTGTTGATACACCTTTGATCAATTACCTGAAATGTTACTTTACTATATTATACTTCTATTAGAAATAGCGATAGGGATTATATGAAATGTATGTGTAGTTGAGTGCGCTTAAATGAAGAATCGCAGTCGCTATGAAGTCATCGCCGCCATCTTAAAGTCTGTTAACAAGGAAGAGACTCGCACCAAGATTATGTATAAAGCAATGCTGAGTAATGATCAGTGCAAGCTATATCTGGATTCACTTATCAAAAGCGGCCTTGTTCACGAAGTGAACAATGGGGAAAAAACACTGTATAGAATAACTCCAAAGGGAAGCAGGTTCTTATCCTATTATGACCAGATGAAAGAACTTCTCCCCGTAGGCATTGAAGAGAATTTGGCCGATGAGTATTATCACCTGAGCACCTGATCACACGACTGGCTTTAGGGTCATCTGGGATTGCCTATCAAATATCAGAGAATACAAATTGGATGATGGGACAAGCGACTGTAGAAACAGTGTGTCATTTATCATCATGAACCGCAGGTGAATGTTTGAAATCTCTGAAACAAGTTCGAGTATATCCTCATGTGAGTGGGTGAGCACAGCTATTGATAGGTCGGCAGGGGCCAATATGCGGGATAGTATATTCTTCATTCCGTCTCTCACCCTCCTTGCTCCATAGATACTTTGCATAGCGTCTGCCCACATTATATTAAGAACAAGCTTGTCGCGGTGCCTTTGTTTCATCTTGGCGAGAGTTGCAAACAGCTGATTGGAGCTCTGATTTTTGCCTGGCGACAATATCTTGAAAAGGCTCTTCTTGCCGGCTGGAATGGACGTCTCAAAGAAGCGTAATATTGAAGACGGCTCCATCCAGTTAATAGGCTGCAACAGCACCGGGCTTCCACTCGAAACAAAGTTTGATACTATCCTTTGTAGAAATATCATTGCAATTGTCATGTTTACATGTGAGTCCAGCTCAAGAAGAACCACACCCTTCTTTGGAAAGCCGCTGCCAAGTGAAGCATCGAGCATGGGATATCCGCTTCCAATATTGTCGCCCGTTAAAAGCTTCGAGACATGGGCTGTACGTCTTCTGCGTGGCTCGAACCTGATTGGCCGGTAGGGTGCAAAACTATGGAATATGCTTTTTTCGAGCGTATATAGGTAAGAGGGGCGCTTTATGCGGGTGCCTCGTAGCTTCTGAAGAAATATTTGCCTCATTTTTACATTGTTGTAATAGCTCTGCTTCAGCTCAACTATGCCATCCACCAGAAAGTCAAGTGTGGTGTCAGCAGGCTGCTCACTTATGAATATTAGCTTCGCACCAGCCCTTTCCCTCCATGTCTGAAGCACCCTTTCGTTGTTAAGACGCGCTTCTCTG
>JAICHI010000135.1 GCA_025922735.1 Nitrososphaeraceae archaeon
CTACCCAGCCTCCTTTTTCAACCGGATCGCCATAATTCCAGCCAGAACAACCTATGGATACTTGCGCCATGATATGATATTCCAAGGGCATCTCAGATATTTTTGCTTGTCACTATGCTTGAGTCTTGAAAAGATAAGAAAGAAGGCAATTGTTATTATTGTCTTTACATCAAAACTCAAATGTTGTCTCTGTTAGCCTTACTTTACACGGAACAGCTAGCTTATACCCCGTATGTATCCGTCTGCAGGCAGTAGTCATCACTTCTTCACTACCTATATATTCCCTATTAATCAGAAATGTTACTGTAAGCAATCTTAACTGCCAGCTCTTCTCTTCGTTTATATAGTAACTGCCTCTTCAGGGGTATGGCTGTGTATGGTCTCATCATCGCATAAGCAATAGAGACGTCATCCGAAAGTCTACGCATAACATATACGTCAACTGTAGCAGCTACTTCAAGGATCCAATATAATGCTCAAAAAAGGACTCTTATTTTTGGCTACACCGTGGAAAATAGTATAAACATATAGTCGGGATAGTTTTTGAAGGTAACTACACGTACTGCTGCTGCTCTTGGCAGCTATATAATCATCACCATCATTCCATGTCCTCTATGATAGAACGCCTTTCCAGTCTGATCCACGTTCAAATTAGTAGAATACTTTTCTCCTTCATTACTTTGAAGAGCAGTAAATTAATATGGTCACTAGTTTGAGAATAGTCCGAGGGATAGAGCCAGTTCTTGAGCAGTAGGAGAAACATCGAAGCTAACCCTCTAACTGAGCTGTTTGCGGTCTATTTGACCAAAATCGAGGATGCATTAAAGCGCGAGGTCGACCTATATTCCTGGTCGGAGTTCCATGCTCCACTTCGCTATGCCTGCGAGGGAGGCAAGCGCATCAGGCCCCTAATCCTAGTACTGTCTGCAGAATGCATCAGGTCTAAAAAGGTAGAACCTGACGCATATCTGGCTGCTTCTGCAATCGAGCTTCTACATACGGAGTCTATAATCCACGATGACATTATCGATGAGGAGAATCAGCGCCGCGGAAAGCCCTCATTCCACGTAAAATATGGCTACAACAGCAGCATACTTACTGCAGATTTTGTTCTTGGCGTCATACTAAACATCAGCTCAAAATTAAAAGATCCTCGCATCATTAACGAGCTATCAAATGCCGCAACCAAGATGACTGAAGGCGAAATGATGGAGATAAAGCTTGGCAAGGAGATGGATATCACCGAGGACGACTATATCAAGGTGCTTGAATTCAAGACGGCTTCGCTCTTTGAAGCATCAGCCAAGATTGGTGCTATAACTGGAGGCGGCGACGAAGATCAGGTCCATACTATGACATATTTTGGCAACCTGCTGGGGATCGCCTACCAGATACACGACGATCTTATTGATTGGAGTAACGAAAATCGGCTTTTTAATATGCTAGTCAGGAAAAATGGCAAGCCAAATGATTTTGTCGACCGGATGGACAAGCTGTATCAGTCATATGCATCAAAGGCAAAGAACGAACTTCGCAAGATATCGACACACAGCGAAGCCAAACTTCACTTGGAGCACCTGACAGACCTTACATCGGTCCAATTCTAATAAAAAAAGGCTACAATAAACGTTGAATAATTTGGTAGTATCTCTACACACATGGTTGCTTGCAAGCGATAGAACTTTGCCTCATGTGACTATGAAGTGATATTACATATTCCTAAAGGTAGAAAGCGAGAATATCCTCTAATAGAATATACTTGCTCTGTGAAGAGATATGCTTCGGGCAAAACAATTAAACGCCAACAAGCAGCTCCTCCATCTTGGTTGTCACTAAGTGAAGAAGCAGTCAGGGCACCGTGGATGATAAGGACACGATCTATGTATTTTGTAATACTTGTGGCTGCATTCCTTGTTCTTAGTGCAGTGGTTGCTTCTGGCGTAACGCTTGAAGCAGATGACGCGGTTATTCGCTACTTCAAGTCAGTACATGGCAGCAATCCCAGTATTGACATGGCAATGATAGTTATTACTTCGCTAGGCGATGTAACAACACTGTTCATTCTTGGCGTAGCACTAACGATAATTCGACGTACGAGGAAAGTGGGTATGATATTTCTCATTGCTCTGGTCGTTATCGTAGTCTTGGTCATGTACATGAAGCCCCTGATTGGAAGGGAGATTCCACCCTACGGGTTTGAGCCAGCTTCAGAACTGCCGGAAAACTTTAGCCTTGAAAGCGACAGTCTTGCGCCTTTTGCCGCTGGATTTTCGTATCCCTCCGGTCACGCTTCTCGTGCCACTGCCCTAGCTTTTATTGTAGGGTATGCTATCTACAAGAAATCCAAAAAAATGGGCTATGCGATCTGGGCCTTTCCAGTCATTATTGGCATTACGCGCATCTACGTAATGCAACATTACCCGACAGACATTATCGCTGGATTCATGTTTGGAGGAATAGTGTCGGTGGTTCTGAGTAACGCCATGAAGCTCGATGAGCCGTTCTTTCTATCTAGAATAAAGGGCAAGGAAGATAGAGCCTTATAAGTTTTTGATGTTGCAATACAAGCTTGCAGATGAGGAAGCTATGTAATCATACTTGCAGCATTACCAAATGTGATCAAGTTTGCAGAACTCCAATTTTTGATCATGATAAATTGTATAAATGTGTCTGACTGTGCGTGACTCTATTAAAAAAGAGATATGATAGACGGTCTGCTATCAGCCTTGCATATCTTTCTTTTTTACTATTATGACAATCTTATTAAAAACTGAGAAATTATCATGCCTTATACTTCAATTTGGAGGAAAAAGTTTTTCTTGGTGCTTTCTTTTGAATACAAGGTAAGAATCTCTTTTTGTCCTGTATCACTTACTTCTGCTCGATCTTTTGCATTTTTTTCTAATAGCGACATGGACAGAGGTAGTAGTAGTTGTGTGGAGCCTACCCCAAATGAGGAGCTGTTTAGTTGTCGAAATCTTTAATTCTGATCAGAATACTAAAAATACCATTCAAGATGGATATGTCTTCTGCTCTGGTAATGAACATCGGCGGATCAGAGTGGATCATAATAATACTTTTTGGAGTTATCCTACTGTTTGGTGCCAAGAAGCTGCCTCAGATTTCACGCACAGTGGGCAAGGCTATGGGAGAGTACGAAAAGGCAAAGGAGATGTTCCATCACGAGATGGAAGAAGCGACGGAGAATGCAAGAGGAGACAGTAAGTTTCCCAAGATAATGGGTCCAGTCGCCACCGAGAGGAAAAAACTGGAGTCAATCGCCATCTCGCTAGACATAGAGGACTATGACGACCTTACAGATGAGGAGCTTCGTACCCTTATATCAAAGAGAATGACGAGTTAAACTAGAGGATATCTACTACAATTTGCACACAAAACTTATAACATGAACTTTTCTAGAACAATGCATGCTAGAGACTACAAAAGGATCTACAGAGGCAATAAACCCGTTTGAAGTTGCCCTCAAACAGCTTAACGAAGCGGCCAAGCTTATAAAGCTAGACAAAGGTTTACATGAAGTTCTAGCCAATCCAAAGCGCGTTCTTACAGTATCACTGCCGATAAAAATGGATAACGGCGAGATACAAGTTTTTACGGGATTTCGCTCACAGCATAATGATGCCCGCGGCCCATACAAGGGAGGCATCCGCTATCACCCACAGGTCAGCATTGAGGAGGTTAAGGCCCTGTCGATGTGGATGACTTGGAAGTGTGCTATTGCAGACATTCCGTACGGCGGAGGCAAGGGTGGCGTCATATGTAATCCAAAGGAAATGTCAGAGAGCGAGCTAGAACGCCTTACAAGGCGCTACGCTTATGGTATTGCAGACATTATTGGTCCACGCACAGACATTCCAGCTCCAGATGTTTACACGGGGGGCAAGGAAATGGCTTGGATAATGGACACATACTCTGCACTTAAGGGCAATTACGTTCAGCCTGAAATTATCACAGGCAAACCGATCGCAATTGGCGGATCACTTGGCAGAACCGAAGCTACAGGCAGAGGACTGGCGTTCACAGTGAGAGAAGCTGCAAAGAAGCTTAAGATAGACATGAAAGGCGCCACTATGGCAGTGGAAGGCTTTGGAAATGCAGGCCAGTTTGCTTCGCAATTTGTAGAAGATCAAGGTGCCAAGTTGATCGCTGCTTCTGACTCCAGGGGAGGCATTTATAATAAGAATGGTATAGATGTCGCCGAACTGAGAAAGCATAAGGAGAAAACGGGCTCAGTTGTAGAGTTTCCCGGCACCAATTCGATAAGCAATGAAGAGCTGCTCGAAACAGAATGCACAATACTAATACCGGCTGCGCTTGAAAATCAGATTACCGCCAAGAATGCTGGCAGAGTCAAGGCTAAGATAGTGGCAGAGGCTGCCAACGGCCCAACGACACCTGAAGCAGACGAAGTACTCTACAACAACAGGATCATGGTGATTCCGGACATCCTTGCAAATGGTGGAGGTGTTACTGTGTCATACTTTGAGTGGCTGCAGAACCTTCGTA
>JAICHI010000136.1 GCA_025922735.1 Nitrososphaeraceae archaeon
AGTATTTCTAAATTCGAATTTAGAAATACCTCATAAAAGTTTCCTTAATGACTTGCCAATATTATGGATGGTCAGTATACGTATCGTATTCGAATGACATTTTTGAAGAATTATTGGTAGTTATATTTAGCCTGAGAATCAAAATATCCTCCACTATAGAACCCCACCGTTGCACTCGAAATTGCGTAACCACTGCCATAATGAACAGCTTTTTTGCACTGTCAGCATACGCCCAACCGCTTTTGGCTCTTACACCTAACCCATAAAGGTCCTTTCGGTGGCCTCACGGTATTACATATGTAAAGAAAGATCTTCAAGAAACAGGAAGCTCTTCGAAGAATATTTTTCATATTTTCTACATCTACTAAGTTACGTACTTTATCAAAACAGGGTTTAAAGGTGGGGTCCGGAGAGCCAAGAAGACCCATTTATTGATAGATCATTTCTTGCTGGGTCAAAAGACAGAAACGGCGGTTTTCGTTATCGAATCGAACATTCCAAAACAGCTCAAAAAAGGAACGTTTTCTATCCTGTACAAAAATGAGTACCGTTTTTCTACTCTTGGCTAAAGAAAGATTTTGATCAACGCGTCTATTTATTTGTGCTACCCTTTTTGAACACTTTTCTTGACAACATCATAATTATATTGCGGTACCAAGAGTGGAATATGAAATATGCCTTTGCATACCTGCGTGTAAGCACGGAAGAACAGACTGTCCAGAATCAGAAGCTTGCTCTGGAAAAATGGGCACAAGGGAACGATTACGTGATCCTTGACTCTTTTGAAGATCCTGCTATCAGTGGTAAGGTTCCCGCTACCCAAAGGCGCGGATTTCAAGAAATGCTTGACCTGGTAAAAATGACTGGAATAGATGCCGTTTTAGTTTATGAATTATCACGCGTTGGAAGAACTTTTTGGGATACGCTAGATGCGATAAAGGCGGTAGAGCACTACGCCTCTTTAATTTCATGCTCGCCTAGAGAATCATTTCTCCAAACAACAGAATCCAGTATCAGAAAACTTATGATCGGGATCCTGACATGGGCTGCAGAGAGAGAACGTGAGCTTCTAGTTCAAAGAACAAAGGATGGCATGGAGCGAGCCAAGGCGGCAGGCAAAGGCATTGGTCGGCCTCAAAAGATAATTGACAAAGATAAGCTCATCAGTCTGCTTGCAGAAAATCACTCGAAAATAAGAATAGCAAAGAGTCTTGGCATCTCAAAAGCTACGCTATACAAGAAATTGGGGGAGCTAAGATAGCTTCTCTATCTTTCTCAATAACTTAAGCTGTACATTTACCAACTTCTCGAGATCGCGCTTTCCAATCCCCAAAGGTGGAATTAAAAGCATGATGTTACCAAGGGGCCTCAGATGCACGCCCATCATTAGTGCTTGTCTCATTATAAAGTAATTTATGATCTCTTTATTTTTCAAAAAGACAATCGGTTTGTTGTTTTTTGTCAGTTCAATTCCAGCGAGCAGACCCTTGTATCGGATATCAGCTACTATGGGCGATTTCGAAAATTCAGGCAGTCTTGACGCCATGTATTCGGCGCTCACTTTGATTTGCTGGGTTAAATCATGGTTTTGATAATTCTCGATGTTTGCTAGTGCAGCGGCGCATCCTGTAGGATGACCTGTAAAAGTGTGACCGTGGTATAGGTGCTTGTTGTAACGATATTTTCCCAGAAATGCATCAAAAATACGACGAGTAACAAGCGTTACTGCTAGGGGGAAGTAGCCTCCAGTCAGAGCTTTTCCAAAGCATACAATATCTGGTTGTGACCTCTGTGCAAGATATTCTACGACGTTTCCAAGTCGACCAAACCCAGTTGCAATCTCGTCTAGAATCAGCAAGATGTCATAATCTCTGCACAGCCTTGCTACCTTCTTCTGATATCCTGTAGGGTAAATAATCGCTCCTCCTGCTATCTGGGCCCCAGATTCCATCATGAGCGCGGCGCACCGATCCTTATGTCTCTTAAGCGTATTCTCAGTTTTCTCAAGACACCATTCTACTAGGTCCCGTTCATTTGTAAATCTGCTCCCATAGAGGAGCGGGCTTGGAATTCTGTGTACGTTCAACAAGAGCGGTCTGTATACTCTGAAGAAATTCTCAATGTAACCAACAGACATCGCGCCGATTGTGTCGCCATGATATCCATGGTCGAGTGAGATGAATTCCTTTTTTTTCTCTTTTCCTTTATTATACCAGTATTGGAGAGCCATCTTCATTGCAACCTCAATTGCGGTAGAACCGTTGTCAGTATAGAATACTTTATGCATCCCCCTTGCCAGTTCAAGAAGTCTTTCAGCGAGTTCTATGGACGGAGCATTGGCAAATCCGAACAGAGTAGAATGCGGGACCTTTTTGAGCTGATCTATCATGGCCTGAACAACTTTGTTCTGCGTATGCCCCCAGACGTTGCACCACATGCTAGCACTGCCATCGAGGTATTTTCTCCCTTCGCTGTCAACTAGGTAAAAGCCATCCCCTTTGACGATTACCTTGTTATTCCATTTTACCCAATCTCTCATCTGGGTATACGGATGCCATACAAAGTCTTTGTCCGCATTTGTCAGGTTCAATTCAGTTAAATGCATGTTTTGTCTGCAGCTCTAATAATATTTCCATGCGTGGCATATTCATAACAGGGACAAGCACAGGAGTGGGCAAGACAGCGGTAGGTGCAGGCCTCGCCTGGGCATTGAGAAAGCGAAAAATAGATGTTGGTGTTATGAAACCTTTTGCAACTGCAAACAGAGTTTTTTCAACAAACTATCGGTCTCAGGATACCGCAATACTTGCCAAGGCCTCTGGGGTTAACGATCCTGATTGCAACCTCAATCCCTTTTTTTACTCAATAGCGGCCTCACCTCTAGTTGCTTCGGAGCTAAAGCATGGCGTTCCAGTCAATATCAAAAAAGCCGTGCAGGAGTTGAAAAAGCTTGGAAGAAAACACGATTTTCTAATTTCGGAAGGCATCGGTGGCATCATGGTTCCGTTGACTCAAAAAGAATGCGTTGCAGGTTTTGCAAAGCGGATAGACTTGCCTGTAATTATCGTCTCGACAGCTAAGCTTGGGACTCTGAACCATACTTTGCTCACAGTAATGGCCTGCAAAAAGTTTGGCCTCGAAATTAGGGGAATAATTTTGAATAAAACATCAAGAAAACCTAACCTAGTGGAGCAAAAGACAGCTGAAGTTCTTGAGAGGCTCACACACATCAAAGTATTAGCCGTAATTCCTTTCTCAAAAGGAGCTAATTTCGCTGCTGTTGGCAAGGTGCTCGAACATGATTTGGACCTTGACAAATTATTGTCCATGTAAGAGCTTGAGTCCACGGTCTCCCTTGCGAGCAAGGAAGGCATTGATATCTAAGATGATCCTCGAGTAAGGGAACTGTATTGATCCAAGGTAATAATTTTTATGATCTACCTCTAGCCGCTTTGCTGACACGATCCAAATATTTCCATCGTGAGGCTGCACAGATTGGGCATGCTTTATCTTTGTCAGGTCCCCATTTCCTTTTATTATTTGGATGACTAGAGCTTTTTCCGGGCTCTTGCTCAGCATTTTTAGTGAAGGAACAACTAGGTCCAATTCTGCGCCTTTCCAGTTGACCTTCCTCTCGGAAGGAAGCAGGGAAGCAGTCAGCATGAAATGGAGCAATGCCTCACATAAAGTTCCGAACGACTCGTCATCTAGTTGATCCCCCATCCTACTTTTACATTTTTCAAGAATTTCATTACAGGATTGTTCCGATCTTTCAATCTCGCCAATAACTTCCATGCGAATTTTTGCTCTGCCGATCTTATCTATAGTAGAATATAGAATGTCTTTGATGTCTGCACTCACAGATACCGCATACAAGCTACGTTTATTAAATCTGTCATAGACTATTATCTATATGGCTAGGAGAATTGCTACAGGTCTCCTTATTGCCTCACTGATACTCCTGATAGTCTACGGAGCTGATGTTGCGGTCGCAGCAGCCTCTCCAGATGGAGAGGGTTTCTTGCCTTTTGACGAGGCAGTCAGAGGTGGAGCCTTTGGCGGGGGCTCAGTCGTAATGTCAATAATTGCATTTGTAATTGCTCGCAAGGAATATGCTCCTATTGTTTCCGCGCTCTTGTTTGTAAATGGGGGTCTCATCGTTGCAGGAATGATTGCGCTTATTGCACAGGGCGCACTTGCATCCGAAGACTCTTCAAACACATTACGCACGATTGGCCCTACAACAGCAATGGGGGGAATTCTAATAGGGCTCGGCGCATGGAAGGTTGTAACAGACAGAAAACTACTCGCTACAAGGAGAAGAGAGCCGGCTCAGAAATGAAAAGACGTATAGGTTCGGGACTTGACACAGATGATTGACTTTTAAAGTAAGGCCTATTGACGACAGCGTATGCGAAGGGAGTGCAGGCATCGACACATCGACTTGGGGTCTTACAGAGTTTGAAGCAAAAACATCTTGACCGGATG
>JAICHI010000137.1 GCA_025922735.1 Nitrososphaeraceae archaeon
CACTTGTTGTGTAAACGCCATAATACTCATACTCAAAATTGCCGCTAATAGAAGAGCGGTTGAACGTGTTAACATAAAAGCCGATTGATTAAAAGCATGGGGACCTTGCGTGCACAGCCTAGGATGTGTCCCTTTCAATCCTATAATAATACTAGATTTAAATAACTTGCATCCGAAATCTATGCGCAGACATAGATCATGATTGCTGAAGACATGGCTGAAAAAAAACTGCGAGGATCTGGCGGTTACGCTATTGCAAGAGTAACAGACGAAGAGCAAAAGAAGGGAAACCTTGGAGGTCCAGAGCTGTTTTTGGCCGGCATTGGCAGGCTTGAAGAGGACAGGTTTGTGAAACATTATTGCAATAAATGTGAAAAACAGTACGAAGGCTCACCAGCATTGGTATTTGAAAATCCAAATGAAGAGGTTGGAGAAGGCGTCACACTTATTGAAAAGGGTGAATACAAGTGCAAGACATGTAATGCCACAATTGCACAATATCGCAAGTTCAACGCTCCTGCCCAGACACCGCAGCAGCAAGAGACTACTACTACTCCTGTTCAAGAACCAGCTTCAAGAGGAGAAGAGGAGAGCCTGGCAGCTTCTCCTCCTCCTCCTGCTGATCCTGTTGCTACTTCAACAACAGTATCACCGCCAACAACTACAATTGCAAGCGATAGCTTTTTTCCAATGCAATCTCTTGTTGGCATGTCTGCCTACGATGGCGAGGCGATGCTAATTGGAAAGGTTGAGCAAATAGGTCTGCGTAAGGTTGGTGGAGGAGGAAACGCGCGTATAACGATCCAGATAGGTGAAAAAGAAGTACCATGGGATGGCATCTCAAAAATAGGAGACATTATTCTGCTCAAAGCTGCTGAAACCAAGCCTGCTGCTGCAGCCGCTGGAGGCAAGTGCTCTGCTTGTGGCTACCAAAACGAATCTGATGCCGCATTTTGTGCAGAGTGCGGCACCAAGCTCTAGCAGCTGCTGATGCTACTACTAGTTGAGAATTATTCTGGCGTCGACTACTCTGGCTCCCTTTCCTTCTTCGAGCACCAAAAGTGGATTGATGTCAAATTCTTTTATCTCTTGAAAGTCGACCACAAGCTGTGACAGCCGCTGAAGTGAATCAGCGATTGCTTTTAGATCCGATGGCTTTTCCCCTCTGACGCCCTTTAGAAGTTTTATGGTCTTGATGGACTCGACCATATTAATCGCTTCTTGCTCATCAATGGGTGCGACTCTAAAGACAACGTCCTTGAGCACTTCAACATAGATGCCGCCAAGGCCAAACATGATGACTGGTCCAAACGTAGGGTCTTGGCTTGCGCCAAGTATAGTTTCCTTGGCAGACTTGACCATTTCCTGAACAAGCACACCCTTTATCTTGGCGTCTGACTTGTACTTTAGCGCGTTCTCTGTTATTGTCCTAAAAGCGCTCTTTAATTCATCGTCGGTCTTGACGCCTACCTTGACGCCGCCTGCGTCTGACTTGTGGATGATGTCAGGAGAAACTATCTTCATGACCAGTGGATAGCCTATCTGCCTTGCTGCATCAATACCCTCTTGCTCTGTATTGCACAGGATGCTTTTTGGAGTTGGAAAGCCATAGGCCTGGAGCACTTCGTAGCCTTCTTCCTCAAGCAGGTTCGCCCTTCCATGTTTGCGGACGTTCTCAAAGATCGACTTTACTTTATCTGTATCTTTTGTAAATTGGAGAGTAGGCGCCTTAGTTGAAGCTTTGTCGACCCATTTCTTAAAGTCATACATTGCCTTGAGCGTCTTTATCGCCGGCTCTGCGTACAGATAGTATGGGATGCCGCCTTCTGACATGATTTTCCTGTTTTCTATCCCTTCAGCAAGGCCCATCAGCGACGCAAGTATTGTCTTGTTTGGGAATTGCTGCGACGACATCTTGACAAGAACCCTTGCAAGATCGTCGTAGTTGAGCGTGGCTGAAGGTGTACACATTGTCACGACAGAGCCAACGTTTGGATGCGCCAATACCAGAAGCAATACTTTTTCAAACCTCAGGTAATCCGCATCGCCAACAATGTCGACAGGGTTCCTAGGCGAACCGTAGGGTGGTATGACCTTAGCAATCTCATCTTTTATAGATGACATGTCTGCCATCTTCAATCCGTACCTAGAGCAGGCATCAGTTGAAATAATAGCTGGACCGCCGGCATTCGATACAATAACAACATCGCCATCTGGCAGCGGTTGCTTTGAAAACGCGGTGGCAAGATCGAATAGCTCCCCCATTGTGTCAACTCTAATTACTCCACACTGGGCAAAAGCGGCTTCATAATTTGCGTCAGAGCCACCCAGCGCGCCAGTGTGTGAAGCGGCTGCCTTGGCACCCTCTGCAGTTCTTCCAGCCTTGAGCACGATTATTGGTTTTTTCTTTTCAGTGGTTATCTCCTTTGCAATTTCCATGAACCGTCTTCCGTTGCGGATATCTTCAAGGTACATCACAATGACTCTAGTGTCTTCGTCTTCTGCCAAGAGCTCAAGGACATCACTTTCGTCCATGTCCACCTTGTTGCCCATGCTAATGACTTTGGAAAAGCCGATGTCCTGAGCCTCTGCGTCCTCTACAGTTGCCGCACAGATGGCTCCACTCTGTGATACAAGTGCAATGTTGCCATATTTTGGAGTAACCTTCAGAAATGTAGAGTTCATTATGTTATCCTTTGAAAAGCTCATTATTCCAAGGCAGTTTGGACCAATGACTCTGATGGCATACTTATTGGCGATTTCGCCAACCTCCCTTTCCAGCTTGGCACCGGCCTCATCCACCTCCTTGAAACCTGCAGAAACAATGATTGCACCCTTGATTCCCTTCTTGCCCACCTCTTCCATGACAGAAGGGGTAAATTTACTAGGCGCAGCCACCACTGCAAGGTCTACAGAATCTGGAATATCAAGCACGTTTTTGTACGCTGTCAGGCCGCCCACTGTAGGATTTGACGGGGTGACTGGGTAAATCTTGCCCTTGAAGTGCTTGGCAATATTGTAAAAGATCGTCTTGCCCACTCCCGGCTTTTCAGAAGCCCCAATTATTGCGATCGACTTGGGAGAGAAGAAGATCGAGTTTGACATTAGGTGAAAGGCATCCTAGGCTGGTTATAAATGATTCATACGATAGCTTTTTTATCGTCAGAAGTGAAATAACATAATATTGCCAATGGCAAGCGGTATCTGGATGTTGCTAGTAATCCCAGCAATCATAGCATTTGTCTTCGGAATATGGGTATTTTTTAGTGTAGTAATTGATGTGTCTAAAAGGGAAACATCGCAATTTACTGTAGTAGGGCCTGACACGATCAGGATGAAGATCGATCCTGCAGAGTAAAAAAGCAACTCTTAGTTTGACATTCAAAAAATCAGAATCTAGAATGTATGATCATTAAGTCAAACAAGTAGCCAAATATTCAAAAAGCAACCTTTATTTTCAATTAGAAAATCTCTACACACTGCATTGAGTGGGATAAACGAAATAGTGGATGCTGAAATGGAAGGTCTGATTGCAGACCTCCAGATCCTGATAAGGCAACCAAGCATTTCTGCAAAAAAGCAGGGTCTAGTCGAGTGTGCCAACCTCGTTGCAAAAATAATGCGCAAGGCAGGCATCAACTCTGAAGTTCTCTACCTTGACGATAAGAGTATCCCCCCCATTGTCTATGGCGAAGTGAAATCAAAGTCGAACCCGAACAAGACTATTTTGTTTTACAACCACTACGATGTGCAGCCAGAAGAACCACTTGAGCTATGGGAGAACGACCCCTTTAGTGGAAAGGTCGAGGGTAACTATGTGTTTGGCAGAGGCTCGGCTGACGATAAGGGTGAACTGATTACGCGCATCAAGGCAGTTGAATATTGCTTGAAAAAGACAGGCGACGTGCCTTGCAATGTCAAGTTCATGGTAGAAGGTGAGGAGGAAGTCGGAAGCGTGCATGTCGACCAGTACCTCAATAGGTACAGCAATAGGCTTTCATGCGACGGCGTAATATGGGAGTTTGGATATGTAGACGCTAAGGACAGACCAATAATCAGCCTTGGCATGAAGGGGCTGCTATATGTGGAATTGATAGCAAAGGGGCCAGTGCGTGACGCCCATTCAAGCCTTGCAGTGCTTATTGAAAACCCAGCGTGGCGTCTTATCTATGCGCTCAACACAATGCGCGATCAGACCGGCAAGATAGTAATCAAAGATTGGTACAAGGAAGTGAGGCCATTTACGGAGCAAGAGCTATCAGTCGTTGCAAGTGAGCCCTTTGATGTGGAAGAGTTCAAGAAAGAGTATGGCGTCAGCAAATTTGTTGCCGATACAAAGGGCAATGACATAAAAAAGGCGCACGTAGGAATGCCTACTTGCAACATCGCTGGCTTTAACTCCGGCTACACAGGCGAAGGTGCAAAAACCGTATTGCCGTCTCAGGC
>JAICHI010000138.1 GCA_025922735.1 Nitrososphaeraceae archaeon
AACAGAGGAACTCTAGTGCATCAAGTGTATCAGTGTCTTCCCCAAGATATGTCTGCATCATTTGTGATGCTTTTTGTAATGTTTCTTCTGCGTTTTGTCTGATGCTTTGCTCATCCAGACCTTCGGATTCTGATAATGCTTGCATTACTTGTTCAATCCTTCTCTGATGACCCCCCGCCTCTTTTTTCATATTTTGAAGCTTTCGTCATTGTCTAGTCAAAGTCAAACAGATCGCCAAGGAAACCTCTTCGCCTTCTATGCCCTCCGTAATTGTAATAGTCGTCGTCGTAATCGTCATAATCTCTGTCTCTGTGATAGCGGCGGTGATGTTCTTCGTCAATTCTGTTTTGAGCCATTGCTATCTTGTCTATTTCGCCTCTATCAAGCCAAACCCCCTTGCACGATGGACAATAGTCGATATCAGCTTCATATCGTCTAATCTCCTGCATTGGTGTTAAGCAGTTGGGACAGTTAACAGCAACAGTTTGCTTGTCGGGGCTTCCAACTTTCAAAACTCAAAGTCACCTCCAAAATCGCCACCACCGGTATCAATGCCAGAAGACTCTTCGGTGCTTATATCTGCTCCAGCATCGCTGGCGACACCGTTATCATTAGCAGCCGATTGAGTGTCTGCTGCGCCCTGTGCATCCGCGTTTGCAGCATCTCCTGCCATAGCTGCTTCTGCAGGATTCATTGCCATTCCCATAAACGACATCATTGATGCAAAGACCATCGCACTCATTATCCCAGAGAATATCATCATTGGTATCCATGCCCTATTGTCATCCATGAATGACTCAACGCCTCTTCTGTCTCGACTCGTATACATGCTCTCAAGATGTCTTGATTTCTCCTCTAATTCTTGCTTCTTAAAAGAAAGGAGTCTGCTTCCAGTGTCTGTTATGCGCGCCTGAATCTTTTTGCCAAAAAGACCTTTCTTTTGCTCAGTAACAATCAGCTTTTGAACTGCAAGATCATTTAGGATCATCTCGACCTCCGCTTTGCTAACCTTTGTTACTCTTGCAATCTTGCCAGAATCTTCTACACCCCTTGAAATCGCATCAAGTACCATAAAGTGCTTAGGACTTTCGGTTACTCTGATATTTTCACTCATGAAATTAAAGCAGTCATTATCTTATTTAAAAAACAAGTCCACTTTGTCTTGCATTGTCTTACTTGCTACTGGGGCCAATTCAGGTCTTCCTGCAATAGTGTGAGAGTCTACATCATAATCATGATTTTTATTTTGTAAAAACAAATGATAAGGTGTCGCCTACTATGCTGATGTCTGCCTTCCTGCCCAATATATCATATGAAAGCTCAGAGAGGAGGGTCTTTACGTAAAGTGACCACTTTGATCCTAAACTGTGCTGGATCTTGAAGTAATATTTTCCGTCACGGACCTCGATATTTTGCTGCATCCATGATACCGTCAGCCATGCACGGATAACCTCTACAAAGTCGTCTACCTCGTGACTGTTCTTCATGAATGCAAGTATATTTGTGAACTTTTGTTTTTCTAGCCTTTGAGCAAGGTTTACTATCTGCTCGTCAGTGAGCTGGCTTAGAACCTCTCTTAAAAAAGCTTCTGTCATGGGAAGAAGCCCTACCTTTCGTTCATATCTTTCCCATTGTATATGGTTTGAAAATATCTTTGCTGCATAATTGTTAAGGCTGATGCCTTGTAGCTCGGCGTCCATCCTAAGCTCGTCAATGAGAGAAGATGGGAACCTAAAGGTGACCGTTTCAGTCTTGGTTTTCTTGGACTCGGAATCAACGCTGCCTAGAGGCACACTAGATACAGCTTCCGTTAGTTTTTGATTGGATTAAAAGCTTCTCTTTAGACCATTGTGGTTCAAGGGATATAGATGAGAGCGATCAGTCTGGATTGGCTCACCATCTACGTGAGTCGCCTTCGAGCAGTCCTGAACCGTGATGCATCCTGTCAATGTGCTTTGAAAGCTCTTCGTTGTCCTTGAATTTAGAAGCGCAGTAAGGACATGAGGCGCGTTGGTTGTTGTCATTATTGACGTTCATACTTAGCGTTATTCCATCCGAATATTTAGCAAGGGCGTTTACATTGCAAGACAAAATAAACATTCCAGTGAAATACCGCATGAGTGGTTCCTATTCTGTTATCAAGGTTGGAATCTGGACTTATTATGTTGCAAGACAACATCCTCTGGGTAATCTTTGGGCTGTTTGTTGGCATCGCTATGGCCATAGACCTAGGTGCCATTGGCGCATTGAGGAATAGACTTGGCACCAAAGAATCACTATCAACTAAGCAAAGTGTGGAAGATAAGAAAAAGAAGAGCACATTCAAACAGGCACTAACATGGACGATTGTATGGATATCGCTTGCAGTAATTTTTGCAGGAATTATTTATGTGACGGCAGGATTTGACAGCTTTCTTGAATTTGTGACCGGATATACCCTTGAAAAATCACTCAGCATCGACAACATGTTTGTATTTATCATTATTTTCTCTTCTCTTGGAATCCCTCATCAATTTCAGCACAAGGTGCTTTCTGTTGGGATCATAAGCGCAATAGCCATGAGGATTCCACTCATAATCGCAGGAGCATCCCTTCTCGCAAGCTTTCACTGGATGATGTATGTCTTTGGCGCGTTTCTGCTTATTACTGCAATACGGATGGCGATCCAGAGAAAAGAAAAGGAAAACATCGACATCGAAAGGAACATTGCAGTGAGGTTGTTGAAAAGGTTCGTTCCGCTTACGTCCAAGCTGTATGAAAATAAATTCCTGGTTCGGTTGACGGACGGCGCCCTCTATGCCACCCCGATGCTTGTAGCCCTTGTCATAGTAGAAGTGACTGACCTTGTATTTGCAATAGATTCGATACCGGCAGTTCTGGCTATTACCACTGATCCATTCATAGTGATCACATCGAACATCTTTGCGATACTTGGTCTCCGGAGTCTATACTTCATGCTTGCAGGGATGATGGAAAGGTTCTACTATCTGAAGCCGGCGCTTGTCGCCTCGCTGATATTCATAGGAGCAAAGATGCTGGCATCAGATGTATACAATATTCCAATCGAAATTTCATTGATTGTAATTTTTGCAATACTTGGAATCGCATTAGGGCTGTCAGCTGTAAAAGCAAAGACAGAGAATAACAGTCACGTAAGTCTTGGCAAGCAGGATTTGGACTCTAAAAAAGATGGTCTCATTTGAGAAAGACTCGAAGTTAAGGTGGGATCCATGGACATTGGTATTGCTGCTGAATTTGTCCGACAATTATCTATATTGAATTCAAAATAATACCGTAGTTGTACAACAGAAAGAGATGGACCGGGTGGGAGTGGAACCCACGACCTCATTCTTCCGAGATCTTCTCCTTGACTGTTTATCCTTAACATTCTTTGGCTTGCATCAATCATTTTTTGTATGGCTACTTCTGTTGGATCATAGATTGAAAAGACCAAACCGATGGAGACCTGATAATAGCGAATTATGCAGATAGTTAAAAGCAGCCTAGCACGGAAAGAGGAGAGGGTATTTTTGAAAGACGTCTTTTTCTTCTTCTTTACTCTCATTGAGCGTTAAGACCATCGAAATGCTTATTGGCAAACAGATCATTTCAACTGTACTATGAGTCATACTACTAGGAGATGGGATATGGATAATCCTAATGATCAGATACGTGGTGCGAATAAAGATCTACGCACCAGATTAATGGGAATTGTTACACGAAAGAATCTAAATGCACAGTTACCTAAAGAAGATGCTTCTTCTATTTCTGAGATTGTAGAGATGTTAATCACTAATGGAGTAATTCCAACAACAGAGGGTGGAAAATCAAGGGAATCTGCTGAAGTAATCACAGGGATGGGTGACAGAGTTGACAGGGGAGAGATAATTACACCAGTGGAGTTTAGCAATGGAACTTATACCAATGCAATAGGAAGGTTTGATACTCTACTGCCAGATATTGAAAGATAAAAGCCGCACTAGCATAATAAAAGAAATACTACTATTTGTAGGTGTAATATTACGTCATTAATAATGTAATAGTTAGTGCAGATGGAGACGATCAATCAACTGGAAATGGAGGGGGAGATATATTCGCCTGTGGCGATGGAGAAGAAGATACAGTCACAGACTATAATCAAGCTGAAGGAGACATAGCAACTCCGGATTGTGAGAACTTTTAGAGTAGTATTGCTACTACTAGTAACGCGTTAACCTACTATTTCTTTCTTATTCGTTTGTAGATGATGCTGACGAGGTCACTGATGATTGATGATGCTTCAGTTGCAGTAGGAGGAGTAAAGACCACGAAGTCGTAACTATCAGTGTCCTTGTTGG
>JAICHI010000139.1 GCA_025922735.1 Nitrososphaeraceae archaeon
AAAGAATAATAGCGATTGCTACTACTGTTGCTGTCAGCGCTATTGTTATAGCTGGTAAAACCAATAAACGCGATGACACTCTCATAGTTTATGCAGAAGAGATGACACGTCCCAGATTAAGATAAGGGTTATGAATTGATCATTCTGTAAAAATATTCACTGCTCTGTCTTGATTCATTCCGTAGCTTTCGAATTAACTTCTTGACATGCTGGAGCATGAATAATGATATTTCTTATGACGTAACACGCCTATCTAAGATAATCTGAGAATACCTTGGAGACTTGTTAATTGCTCTAGGAGCGGCAAACTCCACTATAAAATGAAAATCAATCCGTGTGTTCTCTTGTGTATATTCAGATCCTCTTCAGAGGATGCAATATATCCACACATTTCACAATTTACTGTCATCTCATCTATGCTCTTTGGAATGCCCACAACAAACATATCCTCAAACTCCATTATTGAGTAATAATCTGCAAGATCAGGATTGGATTTTATAAAATCCTTCAGGAGCTTCCTAACATTAGCCTTAGAAATTCGAAGCTTTTCTAAGTCTATTTCAAGTTCATCTTCAGAAAGTGAAATGTAAATAGTATCGTCGGATTGGGTGATTTCAGCCTTGAAGTAATCATTAATTTTCCTAGCAAGCTCATTATCGCCAGCGCAGTTAATCACTATTGATGTCATAGGAATAATCTCTGTTGTCAACAGTTCTATAATTAAATTTCCTTCTTTAGCGCGACTTTCTTGCCAGAGAACCTCTTTCCTCGTCAATAGAACAATAACACCATCAAGAAGATCTTTAGAGCAGATGCTCACGCGATCCTACTAGAAAACCGTAGAAGATATGCACATAGAAGACACAGAAAGACTCGTTACAGAATGGATATGCTCAAGTTGTATTGCATTTGGCGGTAAGCAGAAATCATCGTCAACAATAATCATATCTTCGTTCGACCACTTAAGACCCCAACAAAGAATACTTAAGTTGCGCGCAGCCCCTTACATACGTAATGGCATCATCATCATCTTCTACACAAGAAGAACAAAACAAGGAGGTGGTTCGCCAGTTCTTTGAGGCTTTGGATCGGCAGGACACAGAAAGGATGGACCAGTTAGTCTCGAGCACTAATTACTCGCTTCACTTTTCAGGAATGCCCCCCATGGATTGGAATGGAAACAAAAAAGAATTCCTCGCTCCCTTCACTAAAGCATTCCCAGATCTTCGTCGTAACATTGTAGATATGGTGGCAGAAGGTGATAAAGTCGCTATCAGTGTCAATGTTACGGGCACCTACAAAGGAGAGTTCCAGGGTATACCGGCGACTGGCAAGCAGGTATCTTTCACTGCGATGGACATACTAACTATCATTGAGGGTAAGATAGCAGAGGAGTGGGCAACCGCAGACATGATGGGATTGATGCAGCAGATTGGAGCAATACCTGCACGTTCTGCTAGTAATAGTAATAGTACTACTTGAGCTTAAAGATGATGGATCAACAGCAACAACTGTCCAGCAAACTACTGTTGTTATATCGCATGCTCTATGTATGAGTCTGCTAGGCTAGCCGGGCAACGCACTCTACGAGCTGATCGAAATACTCAAAGAGGATATTGCATTTAGTTCGTAGAAACCGGCAGCAGCAATAACAGAGCGAGATATTACAGCAGAGCTATAATACCGTTGAAAGCTTTAACCAAACATACATACACGTGTAGCCTTAATTACTTTATGAACATAGTAGTAGTAGCACCTATTACCTAGTGATAGCACAGTGTGTTGTTCATGGAAAATAAAAACTATCTGGATGATAAACGAAATATGATAGTGATGCTCATAGTTATCGGCTTACTAGCAGCCACAGCTATAGTAATGCTGCTTTCTGTACCTAATATATTGAAATCAAATGTCGCGAACCTTGCGGGACATAATAATACTAGTGGCGGAGGCAGCAGCGTCCTCATCTCAAGTGGTTGAGACTTTTTTGAAGCGAGAGACAACCCTTGAAGCCTAGAGAGATCTATTGTTCTTGCCTTCCTGGTGCTGCGGCTGCTGATGGGTTGTTGACATTCCAAGTAAATTTATCTTCTCCTGTATTGTCTGCTGCATCTGTTGATCTTACGGTAAATTGGTGAGTGTCTCTCCGCTCAGTCTATCATAAACTACAGAACTTGTGGAGGGGGTAAATGGTTGTTGTCCGTCTAGGCTGCATTCTATCTTATCGATTCCTACTGCAGCTTCAGTTGCTTCAAATGTTATTTCGTTGTATCGATGTCTATCATACTGCCCTCCGCTATCTCTCTATCCCTTCTATCTACCGCATTATAATTTCCACATCACGAGCTGTAATATCTTGTACTGTGATTGTGAAGAACTCTCCTTCTGGTTGGGGAATCTATTTCACAGGTCGAACAGATGAGCGCCAAAGTAGAAGGTTTACAAAATGTAAATTCGCCACAACAATCAAAACTATTTGATTTCTAAGGACATAGCAGCAGCCATCTCCATCGTGATTAGACATTAACATTCATTCTGCCAAGGTCTCCGCTGGTGATATCATCATCACCTTTTCAATCATCTTGTGTCCGCTTGAATCCTTATGGTCGTCAATATCACTGTGAAAAACAAATACCATTCTGCATTCATGGCAAATCCATATTGCTTTTAGGTCATCTGGGTGCATCTAACGTAAATTCGCCGAAAATGGATACTTAGGCATCGAATTTATTACTTACCCAATCATCTTCATAGTTCTTGTTCAAACACAATACTTCGAATTAAAATGTTGTTACTGCTTTCGTCTGATATATCTGAATAAAGGATTAACTAACTGTTAAAGGAATTTTGCATCCAGCTATCTTTTCTGTTTTGGTTAAATTTCCTGTTGCAAAAACATTGTTACCACATTGATATGGCACCTATAGCCGAAGCATTAAAAAAAGAACATCCAGATAAGAAAGAGTAGTAGCAAAATGAACTAGAATGATTAGGGGTAGAACCTATACAAAAGAATGAGCTCAATGACAAAGGCTAGCTTGAGTCATTGGCAGAAATCATCGACAGACTATTACCAAGATTACAAGATGGCATTAGTATAGTAATCAAGACAATGGCAATAAAAAAGAAGAAGAAGTAGTAGTAGTATAAATCACATTTTGATCATCTTCAAAATGCGTACTAGTACTAAGAACCATGATGAAAAAATTTCACAGTGTACTGCCCTAAGAGTCCCGTTTTCTTTTAGTTTATTCATTAAGTTTTTCTGAGCTTGATTCAATAGTAGTCTCTGCATCCTACTCGAATGAAGTATCGTAATGTTCTTGATATTGCATTGTGAGGCTGCAGCGATTTGTCCGGAGACCACACAACTTTGTAAGACAATTTCTATTACACTGATGGCTCCAAATGAAAGTTTTGAGGGTTAACACAATGTATTGCCAGTATACCCACAGAGCTAGTAGAGTAATAGGATGACTCAAGAGAGCCTGTGAGTAGATATACAGTCTCAGATATGAAACTCGACAGCTGCAGCAACTGAGAATATCCTGAGCAGATATCCAGGGGAAATCTAGTATACCGCTGGTGTGTCGACTCTAAAAATTTTATTATCATTTATTCTCTTAAATCTAGGCATCATATTCAGAATATTCCCCCGCTACTCTTATATTCTATGCGTTTCTTCTACTACAATGTAGATGGATGTTATTCTCAGTCATAAGGGTTGTATCATTTGTCAAAAGACTGGCATTTTGGAATCGTTATCAATAGGATGTTCCTTCTGCAACGGTACGGGTGAATATACTAAGGCTGCTGAAAGTTACATGAAATCCCATCCTTGTCAGTGTATCTATCAGGATAGAAGGAATTGCAGTTTGTGCGGCAAGAAGTGCCACCACACTACAAACAATAAACCCAAACTAATAATTGCTCCGCGTCCATAGACCGCTGTAATAGCCTCTCCCTAAAAAAGAAAATCATATTGCTCAGAATAAAGGTAAAGAGCAGATGCAAGAGGTGATGGCTTCGAGCTTGAAATACTTCAGAAGCAATAGAAGTCCCTCTGAACCTGTTTGGATCTTATCGAATTGTAAGTGCAGATTGTCAGCAGATTGTCATTATCATTATACACAATCCTTGCCTATTTTTTTGCACTTCCATTGCATTGTGACTCGTCAAAATCGCAAGCATATTTTCCAAGTCACAACAGTAACATCTTTTGTTTATGCAACCACCCAGAGTATGAGAATTGCATTGACTGCATTTGCATGGAACTTCTATTGGTTTGTTTGCAAATGTTTACGTCATGACCAATGAGTGATATTAATGAATATA
>JAICHI010000140.1 GCA_025922735.1 Nitrososphaeraceae archaeon
CCAGCTTGTGATCGAGCCCTACCTTTTGTCCAGCAAATTTTGCGCTCTTACCCCATACAAGTCCGTAACGGAAGTTTTTGGCCATGTTTCTGTGGATTTTATTACACACATCCTGTACAGTTGCACCTTTCTTTATTATCAGGGGTTCTTTGTAATCAGTCTCGCCTCCTTTGGGTCGCATGTAAACTCTGATAAATCCAAGCCTTTGGTATATCGCCTCCTTTAGGGCATCGATGTTAATACCGGCGTCTGCAGAAACAGCGATGAAGTTGTTATTGTTGCCTCTTATCTTTGACTTGATCTCTTGAATAAAACTTGCGGTGACGAGGTCTATCTTATTGAGCACAACAACCGAAGGGACGTATATCCGGTTGCCATTCAGGACATCTATTAGCTGATCATCGGTAAGGTTGGGTTCCCTTATTATGAGTCGACCATTGTGTAAACCATAGAGTCTCATTATCTCTTTTATCAGCCTTTCAGATGCATTGATAGGAACTTGCGCATTGACTGATATCCCGCCAGTTGACGTCTTTTCAACTAATATGTTTGGGGGCTGCTCGTCCAATCTGATACCCGCTTCAGCTAGCTCTTTTTTAAGCACACTTTGGTGGTGCGGTTGAAAGACGTCGAGCACTATCAAGACTAGATCTGCACTACGAGCAACAGATAGCACGCGCTTGCCAAAGCCCTTGCCTCCTGAAGCCCCCTCAATGATCCCTGGCAAGTCAAGCAACTGTATCTTTGCTCCTCTGTAATGTAGCATGCCAGGGACGGCCGTGAGTGTTGTGAACTGATAGGACGCAACACGCGACTTTGCGTTTGTAAGACTATTGAGAAGTGTCGATTTGCCTACGCTTGGTAAGCCTATAAGCACCACGGTTGCGTCACCTGTTTTTCTGACATCAAAGCCAACATTTTCACCGCCACTATGCATCGTCTTGCCATGTACATTTTCCTGCATCTCTCGCTTGAGACGTGCTATCTTGGCCTTGAGTAAACCTAGGTGAAATTCCGTAGCCTTATTGATCTGAGTTCTGTGTATCTGGTCCTGTATTTCCTTGATCTTCTCTGGTATACCCATTGCTAGAGGCCATTATCTTTGTCTGCATGGCGATAAAAATATTGTCAGTCAAAGCGATCTACACACTTTTGGCCAAGGAAAATCCATGGGAAAACACAAGAACGGTCTGCCTGCTAGGAGTAGTGCAATATGGATTTGTATTAGGCCATTATCGTCTTTTACAACATTTTGCAGACTTGCCAGTATTGCCAAGGCTTTTCGTAAACAGCCGTGCGGGAAAGGAAGTAATACCGATTGATATTGAAGATATACATATCAGTTCAAGCATCCGTATTTAGAATAGAATCGAATCGATCTTGCAGCAGTGCCAAAGTTTAATTTATATTCTATAGGTTATTGAGACTGTCAGGGCTCCGGTGGTGTAGTCCGGTTAAGCATCTCGCCCTCTCAAGGCGAAGATCACGGGTTCAAACTACTGTGAGGTATTATCTTCCAGTGGGGATACATCCCGTCCGGAGCACCTCTTTTTTGAAAATTCCCATGGCAAGAATCACAGCTTTAGATCTTTTGCGAGCTACTCTTTTATACCAACATAAAAATAGTTTTAGATCCGAGATATACTACAATGGGAAAAAAATCATTAGAAATAGCAGGACCTAACGTTGACAAAAATATCGGAATGCTGCATAGAGCCTATGCATTTGAAATGCAGACGTCTCACTATTTTCAGTATGTAGCCAACAACATAGAAGGAATAGGAGTTTTGTTCGAAGACTTTTTTGGAGAGCGTGCAAAAGAGGAACAAGGGCATGCAGCTGAGATTAATGACAGGTTGATGGAACTTGGAACAAACCCAACAGACGACCCAGGTTCATGGGAGAAGGAAAGCGGGGTAGGAAAGACGGAATCCAAGAAATATCTTTCACTTAGGAGTGCCCTTGAGAGAGCTCTAGAGTTGGAAAGGTTTGGAATTGGGCTATACAATGATCTTGCAAACGCAACAAAAGGCAACGATCATGGAACGTATCAGCTTGCACTAAAATTACTCACCGACGAACTTGAAGACGAGCAAACCATCGAGGACATTTTGGCAAGGCTCGAAATACGAGATGTAAGAGAGACGGGAGCAGCATAAGAAGAAAAGAAAATAAACCGCAAAAGAAAAAGGGAAAATAACTAACTGAAATTAAGGAATCGGCAAAGTTCTCTTTCCTTTTCTCCTCTTTTTTCTAAGTACTGTCAAGGCAGATGATTTCGACATTATGCTTGCTTTGATCAACTCTAGACCGCACCTTGAACATTTTCCTCTGATGATAGCCCTTCCATTGGCGAGTCTAACATACGCTGCATTTGTAATAGGAACATTTTGTTTGCAGAAAGTACAATAAGTTTCTCGTTGAATGACTTCGTCTGTCGGCATCTATCCCGTGTTGAATAGAGATATATTTATGCATTATAGCTCAGAGCCTTGAATAAAGGCCTGATGAGGATGTGTAGTATGGAAGTTAACAAAAATAATTAATACATACGAATGGAGAAGAAGAATAAAATACTAAGATACCTTGAATGTTATTGGGATGAAATATCCCTGCCAGCTTCTATCTTCTTTTTGATACAGAATGACGAGAAAAATATGCGTGGCATGTCTTGGCTTTTTCCTTCAATAACTCCCTAATTCAATCGAGATATCTGGAGAACTCCCTCTATCAATGCAAAAAACAAGAGGCGGTTAAGGTAATCTGATAAGCATAGGAAGGAGTATGTCGTCCTCCTCCTATGCTTAGGCTACAGAGATTCGGCAGTCCGGTTAAATTCTCTTCATTTTGTCTGCCATTGCTGGCAGATAATAGGGGGACTGTTACGTCGTCATCATCGTCCTGCAGCCTCACATATGAAACAGCAAGCAGATAAAAAATCCTACCTGTGATTCTGGCTGTATTCAAAGCTGGTTCTAGTTGCAGGGCGTTTAGGTGAAAGCCATGATGCAGTTGAATCTAAGTTGAGTAGTCCAAAATAGTGGATTTCCAATTAAAGCAGCTATTAGGTAAAACAACCTCTTTGACACTAGTAGGATATTAATTTACTTGCTAACAACTATCTCTTCCGCACTGAATTTTTTGCTTTATTCCCTCCTGTTTTTTTCTTGTTGGATTGTTGCTGCTAGTGCTGCCTCTGCTGGCACTGCTTCTGCTCTTGCTCTTGAGCACTTTCATTACTTTGTCCCGGATTTTATTCATATTAACCTTGGGCAGAGCAGAAACGCAGAGTATTCCATCCCCAAGGGGAAAAGTCAGAAGTATAACTTTTTCGTGCTCAGTTAGGTTGTAGCGTACCATTCCGAGCCTATCCTTGTAGGATTGGAGCATCGTGAGGTTCGATAGCGAGTGGATGTACATCTGCTGTTCGTCAGTTTCATTGAGCATTGGCTCGACCCCTTGCTTAAATCCACCTTCAATGACTTCGCCTCTATTATTGACAATCCCAACGAAGCGTATGCTACGGTCAAGTTTGATAATTCTGTCGCAGAGACTTGGCTCTCTCATGCATGGTTATTGCTCTTAGGAATATAAATCGCTTACAGGTCATTGTTATTATTGTACTTGTTATGAGTCCTGTATCTCCACAAGCCGCATTTCCATAGTATGGCCATTCCTAATATGCGTAAAAAAATGTGATCGTACAAGCACGTTTATGTTAGAATCTGTAAAGTATTTGGTTGAGTATCTCGCAAGTACCATCTTGCAATCAGAGCAGTAAATTTCTTTGAACATCAAGGCGATATTGTTATATGTATAATCTGTATATATTCAGTCGACTTCTTTATTGACTGTTTTGACTAGCAGATTGTTGTTATTGTTCTCTGTAAAGTGTATTGTTGATGCCTTATAGTATATCACTTCCCCTCTCCTCTCTATTACTGCCACGACTGCTTCCTTCCCCATCTTTCGTATCTGGCTGACAGTCGAAGCAAAATCTTTGGCTGTAGTATTAGTGCCCTCGTTTATGCCAAAGACGACATACTTAGCCGGCTTTTTCTCGTAATCGCCGCGTTCATATACGCGAAAGTCGTTGCCAAAGCCAAAGCCCTCCTTCGCCACGTAGCCCCTGCTTCGCAGGTCTCGATAAACAAGAAACTCGGTCATGATATTCCTCCTGTGTTTTAGTAATTGCTCAAAGAGCGAGTTAAAGCCCATCGTCGGTTTGTTCTTGAGCTTCAGGCGTTTTGTGTGAGATAGATATAAAGCCTCATACGGCTTAAGGATGAATTCAGCATTTTCTTTCTCTCCAAAACCTTTGGTACGCA
>JAICHI010000141.1 GCA_025922735.1 Nitrososphaeraceae archaeon
CAAGATTGTTTATGTCCATGCCAAGCAGCGACTTCTTTTCATCAACCATCTTTTGTGCTTCCATCACTATCTTGGGATCGTCATGGAATGTCGTTGCAAGCACAACTGCCCTTGCCCTCTGAGCAGGGTCATCAGACTTGAAAATACCAGAACCTACGAACACACCATCGCAGCCAAGGTTCATCAAGAGCGCTGCATCTGCTGGGGTGGTAATTCCCCCTGCTGCAAAATTAACCACAGGTAACCTTCCAAGGCGCGCCGTTTCTTCAACTATTTCGTATGATACTTTCAGTTCGCGTGCGGCCTTCATCAACTCCTGTCTATCACCATCCTGATAGATTGATCGGATCCTGCGTGTTTCGCTGTTGACCATGCGGATGTGAGTTACTGCCTCAGACACATTGCCAGTTCCCGGCTCACCCTTAGTCCTTATCATTGCGCAGCCCTCTTCGATCCTGCGTAATGCCTCGCCAAGGTTCTTGGCGCCATTGACAAACGGAGTTGTAAAGTCCCACTTCCAGATGTGATGTTCTTCATCTGCTGGCGTCAACACTTCGCTTTCGTCTATCATGTCGACGCCCACGACTTCTAGTACCTTTGCTTCGTCTGTATGGCCAATCCTGCACTTGGCCATGATTGGGATTGTTATCGCGTCCATTATCTCCTGAATTACCTTGACGCTTGCAGTCCTTGCTACTCCGCCCGCCTTCCTTACATCGTATGGCAGCTTGTCAAGAACCATGACTGCTACTGCGCCGGCATCTTCTGCAATGACGGCCTGCTCTACATTCGTCACGTCCATTACGACCCCGTGCTTTTGCATGTGGGCAAAGCCGCGCTTCAATAAAGTGGTTCCGCGAACCATGCGGGCATTCTCTATTGTCTCTACTCTAATGCCCTTGGGTTTTGGCTCAGTGGCCACAAGAGATATCGTCATTATGATACTACAATATCAATTGGCTCGTATGCTCTATATATTTTCTGTCAGATGCCCTTTCCTCCAACGGAGGTGCCAAACATTAACCATACGTTTACTATCATATGGCGGATTGTACAACTGTAAAGCTTCTAAGTTGACCCACCTGAAGGTTTTCAAGCCGTTCCCTGCCTAGCCTTGAGCATGTACATGTTTGTTGTTAAGCCCATCCCTTCAGGGATCAGTCTTTGGTATCCATATAACAGGTTCTGACTATCAGGTCTTTCGGTCGGCTCTCATCTCTTTAATGCTTATGGTGAACTGTCTTTGATATGTTCTCCACCTTTAGAATCAAGCCACGTTACCGTGCCATAATTTTCATCCGCAAGCACTTTGGTTGGTGTTGTAGTAAAACCCCTACGTTCTCGGTGCTGACTAATTGTTGCCGGCCGACTATCAAGATCTATGCTGGGTAGACCTGATGTAGTTCAGAAGGCCGCCAGCTATCAGAACTTCTCTCTGCCTTGGAGTCAGATCGACCTTGAGCGTGATCTTGTTTTTGTCAGCTATCGCTTCAATCATCTTATTCTCATTCTTCAAGCTGCTCACTACATTTTCTATTGTAATGGGTGTGCCCTGAGTCAGCAGCTCGAAGTCAGAGTCATTATGGAACTCAAATGGTATGATTCCAAAGTTGATTAGGTTTGCTTTATGGATCCTTGCAAACGATTTTGCGATCACACCCTTGACTCCGAGGTACATAGGTGCCAGTGCAGCATGTTCTCTGCTAGACCCCTGACCATAGTTTTCGCCTCCAATAATAAAGCCACCATGTTTTTCCTTGGCTCTTTTCGCAAAGTCAGGGTCTATCCAATAGAACACGTACTCACTTATCGCCGGCACATTGCTCCTGAGAGGCAGTATCTTTGCTCCAGCCGGCATTATAGCATCAGTGCTGATATTGTCTCCTACTCTTATCAACACCTCACCCTGCAGCACGGACTCCATAGGCTGCCGTAACGGAAGTGGACGTATGTTAGGACCTCTTGATATCTGTACCTTGTCCGCCTGATCTGCAGGAGCTGGCGCGACAATGGATGAGTCATCGATTACAAACTTATCCGGCCATGTGATATTGGGATACTCACCAAGATCGCGTGGATCAGTTATCTTGCCTGTCACAGCGCAAGCAACACACACTTCAGGCGATGTCAGGTAGACCTTGTCATCCTTTGTACCACTTCTTCCCGGCCAATTACGATTAAAGGATCTAATTGAAATCCAATCAGTTCCTGGCGCAGAGCCCATCCCTATGCAGCCCTGGCAACCACTTTCAAGCAGTCTGGCGCCAGAAGCAATGATATCATATATTGGGCCGTCACGCGCTACAGTCTCAAGCACTTGCTTTGAACCTGGGTTAATGGCCATCGTGACATTTGAGTGCACCTTCCTGCCCTTGAGCACGTGAGCAACAGTCATCATTTCAACATAACTTGAATTGGTGCACGAGCCGATGAGCACCTGATGAACATCGATCCCCTGCACGTCGCGTACCTTGTGCACGGCATCAGGTGAGCCTGGGAGCGCGATCAGCGGCTCAAGCTCGCTCAGGTTTATCTCTATGTTTTCGTCATAGCTGCAGCCGGGGTCTCCTGTGAAACGCTGGTAGTCAGGGGGCCTGCCTTGACGAGTCAGGTAGTCAAGCGTGATTTCATCCGATTCAAACAAAGATGTGGTGGCACCAAGCTCTGCGCCCATGTTGCATATAGTTCCTCTTTGCGGGACACCAAGACTCTTGATACCTTCGCCATAATACTCAAAGATCTTGCCCACTCCTCCTTTGACAGACAGTCTGCGCAGCATTTCAAGGATTATGTCCTTGGCAGTGACCCAGGGTCTGAGCATGCCAGTCAACTTTACACCGACTATCTTGGGCATTTTGGTGTAGAACGGCGCGTCGGCCATGGCTACAGCTACATCTAGGCCCCCTACTCCAATTGCCATCATGCCTGCGCCACCGGCAGTAGGAGTGTGGCTATCAGAACCTATCAGCAATTTGCCTGGTACTGAAAAGCGTTCAAGGTTTACTTGATGACAGATGCCATTGCCCGGCTTGCTATAATAGATGCCGTACTTTGAGGCAAACGTCTGGAGGAAACGATGATCGTCGGCGTTTTCAAACCCAGTCTGTAGAATGTTGTGGTCTACATAGATGGCGGCATGTTCTACCTTGACCCGCGGTATTCCCATGGCTTCAAATTGGAGGCATGCCATGGTGCCAGTTGCATCTTGCATAAGAACGCGGTCTACCTTAAGACCGATTTCCTGGCCTGGCTCGATCTTACCCTCCATAAGATGATTCGAAATTATCTTCTGAGCGAGATTTAGAGAAGCCATTATCCCCGAGGTTTCTAGCGAGCAATGGATATTTAATAATATATTATTCCGCAGATCCGTCGCTTGCCGCCAGTGGCTTGATATCTTCAACCTTTAACTCGTTACCGCACCGAGGGCATTTGACATGCTCAGGATCATCTATTGGTTCCAGCTCACTCTTGTCTGACGGACACTTGTTGTCAAAATGTGCATCCAGTACATCTGCATGCACTAGCGTGAGCTCCTTTCTGCACACAAACAGCCTATACTGAGCAAAATCGTTATTGACATCAGTTAGGATCTGATCCATGTCTGGAGTCCCAACAGTGTGCTTTGACTCATAGCCGCAGGCTGGGCACTTGAAGCTGTAAATCTTCAATGACTTCTATAAAGGCAGCTCGGAATAAAAGCATGTCATATTGCTATTTTTGTGCAAGAATGTGTTTCTTGACCTAAATAAGATTGAGCAGTCTATAACCTGCCTACCAGAATCTAAAAGTATTCTTAGCATGCTCTTTCTATGATTTGTCTTATCGGCTAGAATGCTTGGAGGGGGTGAGAGATGCCTCAGGCAGGATTCGAGATCGACTTGTCGCTGTTTATCAGATGTACACAGTCCATGAGAGCATCTTGCTGATCGCCGAGATGCTAAACCGTGATGTGCATGCGCCAATAGCGGCTGAGCCAATGTAAGTGGGGTAGGCGCTTGCTGCAGTAGTAAGGCAGAAGTGACAGGTAAGACAGTCAACCATCTTCTCATTTAACTAGTAGCAGGGAAAGCACATCGATTCAGTGCGAGTCTGGTGCGAGTGTGGACCCATCGACCCCCCTTTGTCCCTATCCACTTATAGATCGTTATTTAAATCACAAATGATTGAAAATCTATTATTATCCACAATCAGATCCTCGTTAGTCCTAAAAAATGCGTAGAAATACATATTACTATAAAAAATTCTACGCTTTAATAAGCGAATAAAAATAGTACAACATTTTATATGCATCTA
>JAICHI010000142.1 GCA_025922735.1 Nitrososphaeraceae archaeon
CTGATAAGGAAGAATGCATGCTCCTACGGAAGGCCGGCGAAGAAGAGAAGGCCCGCAAGAGGTCTAGAGGACCCTATAGGAAGTCGCACACGGCATGATTTTAGTATAGCCTGAAGCATGTTACACCTCATCCATATGCAAATGGCCATTAATCAAAAAAAGGATACATTGCTGGAAAGAGTCAAGGCTATTCGCTACAAAAGCTGCTGTAGGAGATCAGCCTTAGCCCGAGGGTGGCAAGGAAAGCAACAGGCCAGTAGATCTGTAGAGGCAGACAAAACATCCTAAAAACGTCGAGCAGCTAAAGTCAATCCAGAAAATGATTCCGGCGAAACACAGAGAAAAACCAGCAAATCAACGATAAAGCCCCATCAAAGATGCATATGGCGGCGAAGAGACGAATAAGTAGAAGAGGAGAAATAAAGCTCACAAATGGCCTCTATCTCCCAGATCGACTCACGTGCAGGCATAGAGTGTTACTGTACAAGCTTTGCCGGAACAGGAGGGTCGATAAAGCAGGGAAGCGAAGGGTTTATGGTATCCGAGCTAGTGAACGAGTCGCTCGACATATCGCTGTCGTACAATGAGAATCACCGCTACCCGCTCTACATCCTTGAAAAGCGGGACATCGACTCAAACCATGCCCTATTTGAAATCGAACGTGAGCTGCACATGAGGTTTAGAGTAATGGGGATAAAGGACGCCAAGGCTGTGACAACGCAGTATGCCGGTATGGAGCGAGTAATAAGAAATCCTCCTGCAGAGTTGAAAAGTAGACATACACGGCTTACACTGAAAGGTTTCACCAAGCACCCGCTTCAGAAGAAATTCCTTGCAGGCAACAAGTTTGAGATAAGGATCTACAATGTCCGTTCATCAGATCTCTCTGACTTTGTTCCACATATTGGCAAGGTGGGCAACTTTTACGGCCTCCAGAGATTTGGCAGCGAAAGGTTGGTGACCCATCTTATTGGTAGGGAAATTGTGAAGCGGAACTTTATACAGGCAGTAGAGCTGCTGCTCTGCCATACTACTGAATTTGATACTCAGATGAGCAGGGAAATCAGAAACAAGTGCGTCGACCCAAGCAACTATCGGCAAGTGCTCAACATGCTGCCAAGAGGCATGGACATTGAACGGCAGGTGCTGTCGGCATTAGTCGCCGGCAGGGATACCATTGCAGCATTGCGTGCAGTACCAATCACGATCCGGAGACTATTCGTCCAGGCATACCAAGCGTATATCTTCAACAGATGCCTCAGCAGAGCCGTCATGGAAGGTGAGGATCTGTTGCAGCCGCAGACCGAAGACCTTTGCTTTGAAATGGAGGGGCCGGCAACCTTTGGTAGGATAATCAAGTACAATCCCTCTTCAAAGACAAAGTTGGTTCCAGCAATAAGGATGGCAGGATATACCTTCCAACCTGGCAAGGGCAGGTTTGAAAATATCACAAGAGCAATAATGCAGGAGGAAGAAGAAGTGTCTGCAAAGGACTTTTACATAAAGGAGATGCAGGAGCTGAGCCACCAAGGAGGCTTTAGACAGGCTCCACTCTGGTGCACGGATTTTCGGTATGAACGAGATCCACTGACGGTATCATTCAAGCTGCCTAAAGGATCGTATGCGACCACGCTTTTACGCGAAATAATCAAGCCAGGTGATCCAATCAGGAGTGGCTTTTAGTAGCTCAAGATAGGCACAACATATAGATTTCAACAGCAAATCAAACCAAAAGATCCTCCTAGTTACACAAACAGTATCTTAAAGATGATAGGAAAGTATAGAATTATTCAACGACATTGTTACTCTTGCCAGATGTTTATCCCAATTACCAAATGAATGTTCAAGTATATTGAGATTTAGCGGAGCGACAGATCTATTACACAATAGAATTATGGTCCAAATTATGTATAATTATCATACTCTATATGTAATTCAATATTATTTGATGGTAATAGTAATAGGTAATTGACCTGTTAAATCCTTAATCAACTAAACCGAATTAGGCAGTTTATACTATAACGGTAAATCAAAAAGTGCTCAATATAATATATAGCACGACATCGTAGTACACGATACTCATATGCTCGGTGGCAGGAACCTGCATGAAATCATAGAAAATGCCATTGACGACGTATACGAGAACCTGAGCGTCAAGATAGACAAAACAAACTTCGATAGGATCCATGCAATCGAAGCATCAAGCTGCACAAGGTTTGCATACTATGAACGAAAGGACTCGCTACCTTCAGATAATGCGGCCAAGATCTCAAGCCTGCTTGGAAATGGTATGCGCCACTCACTGAGCAACCTACGCGGCGAATATAAGATCGACACCCTTGCGCTCGAAGTCAATGTAGACATGATAATGGCCAACGAGTTTATCGTAAGATTTGAAATTGTGTCTACTCTACCAGAGGTTCCGCACCCACAGCACATGTTGTACCTCAATGCGTGTCTCTTTGCATTTAACAAGGACGAAGGTTTTTTGATCTACATGACTGAAGACGGCAAGATGGTCGAATTCTCTGTGACCAAGAACAACAGGATGTTTGAAGAACTCGTTAGAAGAGCAAGAGTGCTCAGCACATTGCTAAAAGAAAACAGAGTTCCAATAGTCGAGCCATCCAACCTATGCACAACTTGCAAATACTTTGAAAGGTGTTATGCAAGAAAGAAGGTAAAGGATGAAAGTTCGGGTTTTATACTAGAAGAAATCTTTAAACCCAAGAAATAACAATTGTGAAAACATAGAAACGTAACGTCAGCTATGTTCGCTATGACCTTCAGAGGGCGTATATCCTTGGCTATACCTCCTTGCCCTTGAGCCAAACAGCACAGCTACTAGGAATACAAATATTCCTGCCGTCACAGCAAACATGAATGTTTCTTCAGCCATATTACCTGGAGCCCTGCATGAAACTTAATACCTTTATGAATTGCATCGTAACATACTATGATAATATCATAAAATGTCAGGGGAATGTCAATGTAAACCCTTTCTCAAAGTAGCTTGTTTGGAAGTTTGAGCCAGTCAGCCTGTAGGAATAGATCCCCTCAACGTTGTACTGGCCAGTGCCATTTACCATGCTGTCCCAGCTGCTGGCAGTAAGGTTATTACGCACTGCAACCTTTGTATCTTTGAGAGTGACTGTGCTGCTGCCAACTATCGGAAAGATGTCCTCTTGCCCAGCAACGAAACCCTCAGGGGTTACTCCAACGTCCCCAGTTGTCATCTGATACTGTCCCACATCTAGTGTATAGTGGATCGTTTCAAGAATAGCAGTGCTTCTGTTAGGGTTGTGGATGTCAAAGACAACCTGTACAGTTGCATTCTCTTCGTCTGTTTTCTCAACTACGATGTCCCTGAGTTCTAGTTGGAGATCGGCTATCGGAGTCTGGGACGTGCCTGGAGCCTCGCTGTTGCCAAGAGGCCTGAAATTTCCAATTCCCATAATGAAAAATATGGCTATAGCAGCTACTGCAATCCCGCCAGCTGCTGCATATATGACCTTTGTATTCACAATTGCCTTTTTTCGCGTTCGTCCACGCTTTAAAGCTGTCGATTAATCCAAATGCTTATACTAGCTGTTAGAAAAATTGCTGCCGGTTGCAATACCACAAGGCGGCGAATATTGGACGCGAGAGGGCTCAGAAAGCCCAGATGAGGCTATTCGACTACACCGGCTTTGCCATGCTGACCTATACTGTCAAACAGGGTGTGGCAGGGTTTGAGCCTGTGGGGGAAGAAGAGATGGTTGGTAAGATGACGAGTGGTAATGAGTCAATGCTTTTTATTTGCGATAATGATGGTTATGCCAAGGCTCAGTCAAGGCCCATGCCAATGGAACAGGGAGAAGAAGCTTTCAAAAGGATGCTTGCAGATGGTATACAAGAGTTCACTGGCGCGATCAAGACGGTATCATAGGCCATAATTAGCCTATGATAATTGTATTACTTTATCTTACTATGTGTACCCGTTACCACCTCATTTTCAGTCATCCCAAACTAAACTACGATTGTGCATGCTATAGGTTATGAGGTGTCGTGTTGTATCAGGACAACTAGAAGAAAGCAAGAGCAGAAGAAGAAAAAGAAGGAGACTTATGACACCAATAAACCTCTAACTGCCTAAGCATTATCTTTGTAATTATTCCAGCAGCGGTGCTGGTATTGTTGTGGTTGTTTGTTGTTGTTGTTCTTCTTCTTTTCCTTCTTCATCAGATGCTGTTGGATTGGTGTCAGCAGTAGCATTTGTCATTGTTGTTGTGTTAATTGGAGAAGGA
>JAICHI010000143.1 GCA_025922735.1 Nitrososphaeraceae archaeon
AGTACTTTTGACATAAAGTTACTAGATGGACCTAAATAAAGGCTTTGAAAGAATTTTTTCTACCATTATGGAATTCAGCGGTAAAATAACATCTTGAAGGTGATTTAGAAAATTTTTTGTGATAGCCCATTCCTAGGATGGTCGCCAGCGTGGCACAGACTGACTAGCATTGTCTCTTCTCTTTTTGCTCATTTTCACAGAATTGTATGAGAATCTTTGAATTTTGAAAGGAATAATGAAGACACGATCCTATTCGTCAAGATTAGCTTTCCAAAATACAAGGTCTATATAGCATGGGGGTGCAAATCTCCTCGATGCAACATGAGAGCTCGGGCCATTCCAATATTAGCAAACCCAACCGGCTTGCAAAGGAAACAAGTCCTTATCTGCTCCAGCATGCTTACAATCCCGTTGAGTGGTATCCTTGGGGAGAGGAGGCCCTACAAAAAGCAAAACTTGAGGACAGGCCGATCTTCCTGAGTATTGGCTATAGCGCATGTCACTGGTGCCATGTCATGGCTCATGAGTCGTTTGAGGATAAAGAAGTTGCGATGATAATGAATGAGAAATTTATCAACATCAAGGTTGACAGAGAAGAGCGTCCGGACCTCGATGATATTTATCAACGCGCCTGCCAGCTTGCCACTGGAACCGGCGGCTGGCCGCTGTCTGTTTTTTTGACACCCGATCAAAAGCCATTCTATGTTGGCACCTATTTCCCAAAAGACGGAAGCAGCCATTACAATATGCCCGGCTTTAGGAATATACTGCTTCAGCTCGCTGACGCGTACAAGAACAAAAAAGATGAGATCCAGGCGGCAAGCAACGAGTTTACACAATCTCTATCGCAGACGGCAATGGATCTGGTCGTGAGAGCAGAGATAACAGAGAAAACAAAGTTGGAGCGCTCTGTACTTGACGAGGCTGCTGTTGGCCTTCTTCAAATGGGAGACAGGATTTATGGCGGCTTCGGACATGCCCCAAAATTTCCAAATGCGTCGAACCTAATGTTCCTGCTAAGGTATTATGACATTTCGGCTATCAACCGCTTCCGGGACTTTGTCATATTCACTGCAGACAAGATGGCCGAAGGTGGCATTCATGACCATCTCGGGGGAGGCTTTGCCCGCTATGCCACTGATCAAAAATGGCTTGTACCACATTTTGAAAAAATGCTATACGACAATGCGCTGTTGTCGCAAATGTATGCGGAGCTCTATCAGATCACCAAGGCTGAACCTTACATGCATATAATACGCAAGACACTTGACTATGTAATAAGGGAGATGACACATCCTGATGGGGGATTATACTCTGCACAGGACGCCGACTCTGAGGGAGAAGAAGGCAAATTCTATCTTTGGAAAAAGAACGAGATCGAATCTGTAATTGACGACGAAAACGTCACTAACATCTTTTGTGAACACTATGGCGTCACACAAGGAGGAAATTTCGAAGGCAAGAACATCCTCAATGTCAGAGTACCGATAATAACTCTTGCCAAGAAATATAACAAAACGCCCGAGCAAATCGCTCAGATACTCAGAGATGCCTCCGCCAAGCTTTTTGCAGCGAGAGAGGAAAGGGTCAAGCCCGGAAGAGATGAAAAGATTCTGACATCTTGGAATGGCCTAATGATATCAGGTTTTGCAAGAGGTTATTCCGTCAGCGGAGACACAAAATACCTGCAGGCCGCAAAGAATGCAGTTAATTTTATCGAAAACAAGCTCGCCTCGAATGATGGGCGCCTGAAGCGTACCTTCAAAGACGGGCGGTCAAAACTAAACGCATATCTTGAAGACTATGCTTTTTATGTCGGTGGCCTTCTCGACTTATTTGCTGCAAATTCAAAACAGGAATACCTTGACAAATCTATCAGGTATACTGATTTCATGTTACAACATTTCTGGGACGACAAGGAAGGCAACCTATTCTTTACATCTGATGACCACGAGCAGCTAATTTCAAGGACAAAGAACTTTTACGACCTTGCCATGCCTAGCGGCAATTCGATGGCTGCATCCAATCTGTTAAGGCTCTACCATTACACTCAGAACAACAGCTACCTTGACAGAGCAGTCAGAATAATGAAAGCTGGCTCGCAGTCAGCTGCTGAAAATCCATTTGGCTTTGGGCAGATGCTAAACTCGATTTATCTTTACGTGAAAAAGCCGGTAGAGATAGCAGTTTTTAGTTCTGACGATAACAGCAATACCAATAATTCCAGCCTAGTTACTTGGCTTAATAGACAATTCCTTCCAGGCAGCATGATTGCTATAGTGCATCCAAGAGAGCTTGCAAAGCTACAATATTACCCCTTTTTTAAGGGGCGCGAAGCTGAAGGAGGACGGGAAACTGCGTTCGTTTGCAAAGACTTTACCTGCTCGCTCCCGATCAGATCAATCGAAGAGTTGGAAAGGCAGCTTATACCCTCCTGATGTCTATCAGGAGCTTGTCGCCGACGCGTGGACTGCCGATTGTCTCGTAACGCTTCTTTGGCATCGTTATTTGGATGACTGTCCGCGAATAAGTCTTAACCAACGTCTGCGGCTGGGATTTTAGAATAGCTTCAAGTAGTGGCCTGATCTGCTCCTTTACGTCCTTGTCTGTGACAGCCCTATCGACAGCTTCAAGCATCATCTGTTGTTGCGATACTGGCTCTAATTCAATATCTTCGCTCAACGCAAGGCTAACATTGGCTCCAGTTTCTGTCAACTGGTCTATTCGATATTTAATACGCTCATCATGCATGAATATTCTTTACCTCTGATGACTACTAAAACTTGCTATTTACCCTTCGATACTTCGTTCTTTATACGAGAAAAAATGGTGTGCGACCTAGATTCGGATATCGCTCTCGATATGTAAATATTATTGCTGTCTCAGCTATTTAGATTACCCTTGCAGTATAGCTTGCGGCAGGTGCGCTCTCTTTACGATCTTTTGAAGGGCTCCGTGTGCAGGGGGTTGAGAAGGAAAATTTGACTTCAACCAGCTTTGGCCAGACGTGCTTAAGGAAAATTTAGTAGAAAACTATCGTGGTCCTTGAGCGAGAGGCACAATCGAACAAGTGAGCAAGCACTTTATTTTCTTCCTAGAGGACCAGCAAAGAACCATATACGGATAGTGGGTGGATCCTTGATGCAACAACCAAATGGAATTGAAATCCGCCGAGACGCTGTTTCTGCTTGCATTTTGGATTTGGCTTTGAATATCAGATGTGCAAGGTTAATCTGCTTTAATCTCTGAAGAGCTCCTCTTCTTCTAAATCCTTGTCCTTCTTTGTAAGGTAAATCAAAACACCTGCGATTGCTGCAAACCCAATGACATTGACAAGTAGTATTGACGAATCCATGCGCTGCCCAAGCAAATATAGCCTCACTATTGCATAAATGATTGCTGCGGCAAGAGCAACTATACAGCCAGCTATACCGTATCGGATCGTCCGTCTGTTCACAATAATATCTGAGCAATCTGCCGTATAACTTTTAACCAAAGGACATCTATACAATATAACAAAAGATGCAGCTGGTCAAAAAATTTGAGATACAGTCAAAGCACAAAATGATAGAGTTTCTCAACGGGCAGCCTGTTGGAAGAATAGCCTCCCTGGATGCAAACGGATATCCACAGGTCATCCCAATGAACTTCGTCCATCATGATGGAGTAATATACATGCATTCTCACCCCTTTGGCGAAAAGCTGGAGAATATCCGGCGTAACCCTAACGTAGGATTTGAAGTGGACCAGCACATCTGCTTCCTGCCTTCCTATTATTTTCATCCAACCGACGCCGCACAGGCGGACACTCTTTACATAAGCGTGGTAATCAAGGGTAAGGCAGAGATTGTGAACAAAAATGAGGAAAAGGCACAGGCACTCAATGCACTAATGGAAAAGTACCAGAAGGAGGGCAGGTACGAAGCCCTTGATGCGAACATGCCTTCGGTGCATGAAGTTGCAATAATCAAGGTTATCCCAAGGAACATGCGGGGGAAATACAAGATAGGACAACACTGGGCAAGGCCGTATCGGCTCAAGATGGCAAGGAATATCATAGAGCGAGAAGGACTAGAGATTGCAAGGCCTATTCTCCGAGTCATGGGTATTGACATCACAGCTGGCGGAGAGAGCCTTCATGTTAAGGAAGAGCTGGAGATGTAGACGTCCAAGATGCAGTTCGTCTTTTTTTTATCAATGCTGAGCTAACCCCGATAGGGATATCCGACCGAATAGCTTGCGGGTCCGGCCCATTGGTCAGGATTAAAAAATAAAG
>JAICHI010000144.1 GCA_025922735.1 Nitrososphaeraceae archaeon
CAGCAGCTGTAGTATACCCTCTATCTTGCCGGCATAAAGTGGGCCAACCCTGAGTTGCATCTTGGCAAGGAACTTGCGCTCTATAAATATTGTTGCTGCAGCAATAAGAGCGGCGTAAGTAAATCCCGGAAACACTGCGACCTTAAAGAGCGTGGTGTCAAGCAGCGTCTCAATGACTGGGATAGCACTCTGTGGATATAATATGGATGTGAGAAATAGATACGGAGTTAAAACTTCGCCGTCGACTTCAGGCAGTGGAACATAAAACAGGATGATAAAGATGAGCGGGAGCCCTACGAGCGCTACTATGACTAATATCCAAAATATGAGCCAAATAAGGCTGACTACAAATCCTCCAAAGCGGAAGTCTTTAGGATATGAAGCCATTTAATTATCTGTCAGCCTCCACCGGCCAGTAGTTGAGCGACCAGTATACGGCCGGCATATCTGCAAGCCTCTGCCCGACGAGCAGATATGGTAAGGCAAGCATGTTTCGGAACGAGCCTACCGATATCTTGACTCTGTAAGGTTTGGGTGTGCCATCACTTACAATATAATATCCAAGAGCTCCTCTGCCCGATTCGACTCGCCGGTAAGATTCTCCAGGTGGACCCTTTGGATTTGGCTGGAGCTTGGCGCGCACTTCTCCTGAAGCGGGCATCTTGTCCAGCAGTTGCTCGATGATATAGCATGATTCCTGCATATCCAACAATGGGACATACGACCTTGCAAAGCAGTCGCCTGTCTTCATGTACTGGACCTTGAAATCGATTTCATTATATATGTCGTACGGCTCAGCCTTGCGTACATCAAATGGAACGCTAGATGCGCGTACAACAGAGCCTGTTACTCCAAGCTTGATTGCATCTTCCTTTGACAGCACGGCCACGCCTTCAGTTCTCTGCCTGAAAAGCGGGTTGTTATAGAAAATGTCCTCGTATTCCTTGAAGCGCTTCTGTAAGTATCTTATCTGACTCAGGCACCTATCCCTGAAACCCTCGGGCATGTCGTTTCTGACGCCACCAGGAATGTTATAGGCGTGTGTCACCCTTGCGCCGGTGAGTGCTTCAAGGAGGTCGATAATGACCTCTCTGTCGCCAGTAGGCCACATGAACATAGTAGAGTGCCCAAGGAATATGCCATAGATTGCAAGCCAATAAAGTGTGTAGACTTGGCGATTAAGCTCAGAGGCTATTGCCCTGATGAACTGACCACGCCGAGGTACTTCGATTCCAACAAGCTCTTCCACTGCAAGACTGTACGAATAAGTGATGTTTGCAGAATCATGGATTACAGGCCTCTCAAGATGGGGTATGTTCTGGATGACGTTTCTATATTCACACATCTTTTCCTCCCCGCGGTGAACGTAGCCCGGGTCTGGATCACAATACACGATATAGTCGCCATCGACTTTAATTACAAATCGGAAGTGACCCGAGCCAGGGTGTTGTGGGCCAACGCTGAGCGTCATGAGCCGGTCCTCTTCGGACTCTTTTACTATCTGGAGTCCTAGCCTCTTTGATTCTTCAAACTTTTCTTCAATGCTTGTCATGTTGCTATCTCTGTTTTACCTCCCCTTTATCCTGAAATCTTTCCTAAGCGGCGGAATATCGGCCCAGTCCTCCGGCAGTAGGAATCGCTCGTTCCTTGGGTGGCCCTCAAAGTATACGCCCAGCATTTCATAGCATTCCCTTTCGTGATATTCCACACTCTTGTAGATGTTAATTAATGTTGGGAGCCGCGCATCATCTTTGTTAGTTCTAGCTGTAAGCCAAAGGATGTGGGCAGCAAGCTCCTCCCGAGAGTAAGAGCCTAAATGATAAACGACTTCAATCTGATTATCCTTGGGATAGTCGGTGCCTGCGACAGACTCGGCGTGGTCAAATCCCATGCTATCACGCAGAAAGCTCGCCACTCCGACAATGTCCTGAGGCTCAACTTGTATCTTTATCCGAAGTGGTTTGATGAAAACAACTTTGACGATGTCACCAAACTTGTTCTTTAGCTGTTCTACAAGCCCTTTTTCAAAAGGTGGAGGCTCAGGCTGTGTTTTGGCAGGTGAAGATGCAAGGCTTGGCTTAGGAGGAGTAGTAGTAGTAGCTGCCGACGCTGCTGCTGTAGCTGAAGGTGGTGAAGGCTTGGCCGGAATCTGCTTTGGTTGAGTGGATGGTGGTGGTGGCGCTGGTTGTTGTTGTTGAGCGGTATCATCACTAGTAGAGCTAGAATGCTTTGTTTGGCTGCCGGCCGCCAACTTGTTCAGCTCTTCTTTGTTATTAGCGCTCATGCTGCTACCTTATCTTTGATCTTTTGATCTTTTCTTGTAGCAACATGCAGCCTTGAATAAGTGTTTCAGGCCTTGGAGGACAGCCAGGTACATATACGTCTACCGGAACGATGCCATCTACACCTGGCAGTACATTATACGAATCAATGTAAAGCCCTCCTGTAATTGCGCATGCACCCATTGCGATCACGTATTTTGGCTCGGGCATCTGATCATAGACCATCCTCAACCGAGGGGCCATTTTCCTTGTAACTGTCCCCTGCACTACGATAAGATCGCACTGGCGCAACGAGCCGAATGCTTCGATAATACCAAACCTTTCGACATCGTATCTTGGGCCTGAAGCTGCTCCAAACTCTACACTACAGCAGGCAGTTTCAAGGTGAACAGGCCATAATGACCATATTCTACCCCAATTTATGGCATAACCGAGTGGTGAATCAAGTACTTTCACTAGCACGTCGCTGAGCTTGCTTGCAAGCACGTTAAAGTTTGTGGGGCTTAAAAGTTCTTTTTTCATTAGTTATGCCAGTCCTCCTCATTATTTTTTCCACTACATAGATATATAATGCTTGTTAGCGATATCACCAAATCCCTTTTCTCCCTGCAAGGTAGAGTGCATATCCCATGGCGGTGAACATAATTGCAAGAAATCCGATGATTGGAAGCGTAGCAGCACGAGGGATGTTGAATAATGCAGTTCCCCATGCATACAAGAATATAGCCATTACGTCAAATACAACAAACATCAAGATGTAAGCATAATACTGCATCATGAAATGCGACCTTCCCTCTCCTGTGGGCATCTGGCCGCACTCCATCGGTAGGAACTTTACTGGATTGTACCGACGTCTTGGTGAGAGAAGACGTGATAATATTAGAGCAGGGACAGAAGCTAATAGGCCGAAACCGAGCATGTAGAAAATTGGAGTAAAGTCTGCGGCGGTTTCTCCAGCCAAGACATGACTTGATTTTTTTATAAGATATAAAAACCTTACATTTAACTCCGTTGATAACTATTAGTGTAGAATGAAAAAAGAGCAAATCGTCTTGGATTTTAATTCAAAATATACTTTGACATGGCATTTTGCAGAATATTATAAAAGATTCTTGGTACAGGAAATATGAGCATGATACATCATGTTATCTCTGTAGCCAAAAATTTTTTTAGAAAAGGTCTGCCTAACCCTCCAAAGCCTGGCAATGCTAATTGTAGACTTATTGCAGGAACGTCGTCGTAGTTCTTAAGAGGATCAAGATAGTATGTGTCCCTTCTGCAATCATGACTTCTCATTGCTATCTGCAACTGTGAATTATTTAATTAGGATCTAATATACTGCGTTTTGTCTAACTCTTTATGCAGTAACTTTTGTGTAATTTCTTCCTCATTTTCGCCATGATACGCTCTGAACGAACGACTCCAGATTGTTCACCGCTTATGAGAAGAAGATTGATCTTCACCTGATGAGCCTAGAGATTCGTCTGAAGAAGATGCCTCAAAATCGTCATCATTGTCACCTTGATCTGCCATAAGTCTAGAAATCTTCTTCGATTTCGACCTGCGCCTGATTATTATTATGATAGCAACAGCAGCTGCCGCTATAACAGCGAATATCAACAGAAGCGGAAGAGGAGAATTGGTTGTGCTGCTTTCAGCGGTAGATGATGAGCCAAAGCCAAGGAAGCCTTGGTTAGGAGCATCTTCTTCCTGCTGTGGCGGGCTATAGGAGACTGTTCCATCTAGAATTACTTCGTGGGGATTTCTCAGCTCGTCGCTATAGGTAATTCTAAGTGAAACAGGGTAATTTCCGGCTTCAGGGTTGCTGCTATTGCCAATATCGTCATTGGAGCCAATTGCCAGAGGAATACTAAAGGGCAGCGGAGAATTATCTTCAAGATCTCCTAGGTATTGAGGTGTATACGATATCGGCAC
>JAICHI010000145.1 GCA_025922735.1 Nitrososphaeraceae archaeon
AGACTTTGTTCTGTGCGAATATCAAGTTGAGCTTGAAGGGGTTGATATTTGTGAATATTAAAGCGCACTGGTCCTCTAGCTGCTCGCTAAGATTCTCAATGCCTGAGACTCCCTTCACCTTTTCAAATGCCCTAATAGCGACCTTGTTCTTGATTATCTTAATCTTGATGTCATTTCTGAAGTTTTTGCGAATCATCATTAATTGTGCAGCTCGAACCTTGGTCATCTTTGACAACGCAATCACGCTATACTCTGTTGGGACCCGCTGAAGCTCCTCGTACATAAGACGCTTCTTCTTAGGATAGTGTTTGCGCGTAGGCGCCGTCGCCATCTTCTGCGACATGCTTATTCTTTGTTCTCCTTAGTATTTAGTGCACTCAGCTTAGAAGCCTTGCCCATCGTGAACTTAACCATGGCGTTTCTGATATTTTTATCACCTTGTGGCAGCTTTTTCTCAATTGCTGCAATTATTGCGCTTGCATTCTCGGCGAGCTGTCTATCATCCATTTTTTCGTCTCCTATCTTGGCAGAGACATTGAGTTGATTTTTTGACCTTACTCTGACAGAGTTCTTAAAACGGGCTGCAATTGAGTCCACTGGGGCCCCATATGGAAGCGGGGTTGGCATCTTGCCCTTTGGACCCAAAAACTGTCCAAGTGATCGACCAATCGTAGCCATCTGTGCAGTGTCTGCTAGGAAAAAGTCATGTGCCCTTACGATCTTGCGTGCTTCGCGTCTGTTGGTGCCAAGCCTATCAAGCTCGGCGGGATCCATTATTGCATCTACACCTGCATTGCGAGCTCTGCTGCCCATGTCTCCTGTTGCAATTACGCATACACTTGGCTTCTTGCTTGGATAATGAGGAATTGCTACCACCTCATTGAAACTAAATCCTTTCTTAATATCAATATCTTTGAGAACAATTGTCAATTCTGCAGACTGAGTGAAGTTGCGGCTCGTAGCTCCTTCTCGAGCCTTTTTCACCAATTCTAGCAATTGGTTCTGGTTTACCATTTATCTTTAAACACGCTCAAAGCGTATAAAGCCACTTTTAATCTTTAGGATTTCTTCATTTTCAGCGAGGACGCAGTTGATCTAAAAAGAGCTAATTTTTTTCCATATGACTTTGTTTTTTATGAGATGATAACAGAATCACATATTATGTATATATAGGCGGAACCATCAATTAGTCAGGCGATACGCGTACATTTTGCTAAATTCTGTATCATAGATGAAAATTATCTAGAAAAAATAGATATATAGATGTTTCTTAAATATCAAAATATGCTCCCTCTTGTGGGAGTTTGCCGACTGTGCGACCATTAGTTATAGTTGCGGGTCTTCTATCAAAGTCAAAGAAGATTTTGCATGACTAGACCTCTCCTTATCAAATTGTAGCTGAGTGTCATATACAAAAAATTACCTTATTACATTCATGATGCTAGAATACAATGATCTTCTAAAGAGCAAGACTTTCAAGCAAGTGACTCCAAGTCACAATAGTGGACGATCAATTAAAAACCTTGTACCCCTCCCTGAGGCGCAACACACCAAGGCTACGCAGGTAATTAAAATGATTTGATAAAGATTAGATGGAAAATCTGAACATAGCTAAGTGTCATGTATTGAAGAGTTACTTGTACAACTCTTGGTACAGCAAGCGGCGAATCTACAATAAAGTCATACCAAAGCGATAAGAGGTAGGCTTCCAGCGTTGCAATAAGAGCCAACATAGTCATCTTTGTTGCTTTCGATACTAAAGACTCCATTTGCCTTTAGATGTAAGCTGTTATTTACAAAAAGGAAAATTGTGCTTGATAATGGTAGATCGTTTCTGTTGAATCAATGCATGCAAGCATGCAGAGACATATTTTGATTTATGGCCACTAGCTGTACTCGTGACCAGCATTGATGGAGAGGTATCTTAGATTATCTCGAAGCTGATAACCACATACTATGATGCTAGAGTCACTGAAACGTAGCAAGGGCCCCTACTTGACAGTTCTTAATGCCCCTGTACTCTCAATTTCCCCTCAAGGAAATACATTTGTGCCCCTACAACTGAGTTTCTGCTACCGTTTCTTGTGATTTATAGCTGTGACGTCCACCAGTTTTGCTGAGGGGGAGGGATGGGAAATTATATGATAGACAGACAAAAACTCCACCCTTGAGGTGACGAAAGAATATGAGGATGATATCTAGTCCTAGCACCAGAATTTTTCCCATCAAGGTAGCATGCTGAGAAACGGATAAAAGGATGCCAAGATAACTGGTTTCAGGTTTGCAATGCCAAAGCTTTATGACAAACTAGACGGAAGAGGCGAGAATTGTGGCAGAAGGACATTATATTCTAGGTAACCGCGATAGCGAAATAGCAAGGCTCGAAATTCAGGCTAGTTTATTTGAGCCTCTAACAAAACAGACACTTTTGAATGCAGGTCTGAAGAAGGGCATGAGATGCATCGATATCGGATGCGGTTCTGGCTCTGTAACTAGGTTGATGGCCAAAATGGTAGGCGAAACTGGACGCGTAGTTGGTGTGGACGTCGATAACAGATATTTGGAATACTGCAACCGCATCATCACCTCGAGGCAAAATATCGAATTTATCCATGACGATATCCGCAAGAGCCAGCTAGGCAGTAAGGAAAGATTTGATATCGTATATTCTAGATTCACGTTTCACCACTTGACTGACAAAAGAGAAGCTGTGCGCGCTATGAAGCGGCTGGCAAAGAAGAATGGCTCAGTAATGATCCAGGATCTAGATCACGCACCTGGCTCATGGTTGTGTTATCCGGAAAATAAAGTTTTCAATACGCTCAGAAAAGTATACGTTGCTCTGATCAAGAAGGGTGGAGGCGACCCTTTGGCAGGCAGAAAGCTGTACAAACTGCTAATTGAGGAATCCTTTAATGTAAATGTGGATTGTTACTCGCCTTGCATCTTAATGGGCCAAGAGCCATATAGCTCCCTTGGATGGCAGCTGGCAGAAAGCATAAAGCCCCAAATCTTAGAACATGGGTTGCAAAGCGAGCATGAATACACCAAGATGTATGAAGGGTTGAAAAAGCTTGCAAAAGATAAGGGAAGTTTTGTGACATACTCTAGGTTGTTTAGTGTGCTTGGAAAAAATAGAGAATGAGGACGGGCTCTGCTGCTCTGCTCTGCTCTGCTCTGCTCTTCCCAAATAGGGATAATAACATAATATTCTTAATTGATGCAAAAAAATAATAATATTAATGATAATAATATCAGTTGTTATTTATTGTCCATACGCATAATAGCATGGGATTTTAGCCAATTTGCTATCGATGATACAATCTGCATCCTAGATTCTTCGCTGTGTTTTGAGAAAGATTGGTCGTAAAAGATTGCATCGTAGAACCAGTGGTCGCAGTCAAATATCTTGATCTCTTTCATGGCGGAGGTGTGGAGTAATTTGAAAAATTCTTCGGATACTTGGAAATACATCAGTCTGTCTTTTTTTCCATGTAAAATGAGGACAGGGATATCGCCGACTTCAGATAGTTCAGATACCTTACTGCTTTTTATTGCAAGTATATCTACAAGAAATCGATAGGAATATCGGAAGTTTACAACTGGATCTTTCATCATCCATGCAACTTCGTCGCCGCCCGCCTTTACATGTATTGGGAAAGCCTCTGTTATGTCAACGAGCTTATGGGGCACAATTATCCTTGCAAGAACCATGAGCAGAAACTCCAAAGTTTTGGGTTCTGCATCAAATCGCTTTTTTATATTGGGGACTCTGACTGAAGGCGATAGTAGAACCAATCCGTCAATTGAAGCCCTAAACAGATGTGCATACCACAGAGCAAAGATGCATCCCAAGCTGTGAGCTACTATGAATACCCTCGCCGATCTCTTCTTCAGTTGCTCAACTATCTGATGAATAGATTTGATACAGACATCAAAATCTAGATCGCCCACTTTACCCTCTGACATACCGTGCCCAGGCAGATCGATGCTGACTACATTGTAACCCTCGGTAGATAGTTTACCTCCGATATATGTAAAAATTCGTGCATCGCAAAAAAATCCATGTATACACAGCAGAGTGTCACTAGCAGGTTTCTTGGATTCAAATTCGATGGCATTTATCCTGCCACTTGCAGTCTCGTAAAAGGTCACCTCTACGGCATCCCCTGTGATGATAGTAGAAGATAA
>JAICHI010000146.1 GCA_025922735.1 Nitrososphaeraceae archaeon
GAGAGTATCAGACATGCAGGTTTTGAAAATGTCGAAGTTCTAAGCGAGCAGCTTTACACGGAAGAGGACGACGGTAATCAACTGGATGGTAAGAGGAAGAAGAAGATTTCTAGTATCGTGATAAAGGCGGTAAAGTGATAGCGAAAAAATGAAGTTGAGTTTTCACAGTAGCAAACAGAAAAATGAACAAAAACAAGATAAGGTAATCTTGTTTGTTTGTGTAGAGAATGCTGGAAGAAGCCAGATGGCTGAAGGGTTCTTCAATCAGCGGTATGCACCAAAAGGCTACCACGCAATCAGCGCTGGAACCAGACCTGTCTCTCAAATTAACCTTCTTGCGGTTCAAGTAATGAACGAAGTTGGTGTTGACATCAGCAGTCAAAAATCCAAGATAATAACTGAGGATATGATTAGAAGTTCGGCAAAGTCAGTAAACATGGGCTGTATAGAAAGGGCAGAATGTCCGCTACTATTCATGAATAACGTAATAGATTGGGGAATTGAAGACCCCAAGGGCAAGTCTATTGAAAAGGTCAGAGAAATTAGAGACGAAATAGACAGACGAGTTATAGAAATTGCTCAAAGCCTCCAAGGACAGGATAGCAGCTAAGCTAACCCTTCCACAGAAAAGGTTTGCTGCCGAAGTAATAGGGACATTCATAGTTGTAGTATTAGCTACAGGTTCAGTCGTAATCGACGCCAAGTTCGGCGGCAGACTAGGACTGGCATTTATTGCATTTGCTCCTTTTGTTGGTGTTGCAATTGGTGTTTATCTTTTCGGCAAGATATCGATGGCGCATTTCAATCCAGCCGTCACGCTTGCTTTTCTAATCACAGGACACATAACCAAACTACAACTCTTACATTATTTGACAGCCGAGATTACAGGCGCACTTCTTGCAAGTCTGTTCGTGATGTCTTTCATAGGCACAGAAGCCTCGCTAGGTGCAAATGCACCAGACTATTCTTACCGACTTCCATTAGTATTTGGAATAGAAGTCTTGGCTACGGCTCTGTTAATGGCTGTCATTTACTTGGTAGTCTATACCAAGGGCTTGAGAGGCTTGGGAGGTTTGGTAATAGGTGGCATGGTGGGTCTTGACATTTTCTTTCTAGCCTTCATATCTGGTGCATCAATGAACCCTGCTAGGTCGCTTGCGCCAGCTCTCCTCTCTGGCGTCCTTGGCAGTCTGTGGCTCTACTGGACTGCGACATTCATTGGAAGTTCTGCCGTCGCCTTTCTCGTTCGTAAAAAGTTCAAGAGCTCCAAGACAGAGGAGTAGCAACTGGAAGATTGTCACCATATAATGATGATGATTCTAGCACTGCATTGAAATCCAACTGTAGCACCATTCTTGCGAGGTGCAGGTGGGACATTTTCTAGGTGAGGGACTAGCTTCACATTCAGAAGACAGGCAGTCATACCCGGGGAACTTCACAAGTTCATCGCAAGTCTTAGCTGCAAATGTAACGGGCATCAGAGTTCCACTTTCAGGACACTGATTCCAGAAGAGCAGTCAGACTTTGTAATAGACGAGCAGCTATTCAAATTCTTTGGGAACAGTAATAACGGCACCGATTGAGAACGTTCTTTACCTCCGCTTATATTATTACGATATGAAGAAGACGATATACGAGCTGCCGATATTGAAAAAGTTGAATCCATCATTATGCAAAAGAAACCTCTATCGAAGAATAGTAAAGATGTGTATGAATCAGATGGAAACTATGAAACACATATCACTATATTATACAAATAGTCTATAGTGAGGATATTTTTAAGAAAGGATATAACAATATATTCTGAATAATAGTGCGAGATGAACAACATATTCTGACCACCACCTCTCATATCTATTTATCAAGCATAAAGCCCGAATATCGAACTTGCTTTCTTTGTAAAGTAAGAAAAAGCATGGTATGCGTCAAATGTGGTTCATGTTTGCTTTGCCATCCCTTCACAGAGAGAATTGAGGCTAGGAAACCTGGCTTCCGCACTGGCATTGCTATGTTGTGTGATATAGAAAGCCCGGCTCTCTCTGAAATAAAACGATGAAGCTCGCTGTCCTCTGTGTATTACCGTGCGTTCGTAGGATTCACGGCCTTATCTCCCACAGCCATCCACTATGAAGATAAGGACTGTCAACTTTTTCCATAACCAACTTATATGCCACAGTCTTTTGGGGCATCAAGAATGTAACGTATGAAATCATCGGCATTGCTAAAGCTCAAAAGCCGGTCGAGTCTATAATAGAATACGTGTCACTATATAGTGATACATAGTCTACCATCATAAACCGTTTATGCATATAGGCTCTTTGCAACTACATTGCTAACAGAGTCAGATCATAGAGAAGTTCGCAAAGTGCAATTTACAGGCAGGTCAACATACATTCTATCACTTCCAAAAAGATGGATTGAAGAAATGCATCTGGACGCTGGCGACCAGGTGGCGCTTATCCAAGAACATGACAATTCGTTATCAATAGTTCCAATTATCAGTGGAATGCGAGAATCCCTCAATGAAGTCACTGCAATCATATTGCCCAACGACAGTAGCAATATGGTCAAGCGCAAGGTGGTGTCCCTGTATTTAGCTGGCTATGACATTATTCATTTGAAGTTAAAATCGGGCAGGATTAACCCTGTACATCGCGACGGAGTCAGAGAAGTCGTTAGGCGCAACCTTGTTGGGACTGAAATGATCGCTGACGCGTCATACAACATTACGCTGCAGGTGTTGCTGTCTATGCCGGAGCTTTCTGTCAACACTGCGATAAGGAGGATGTATCTCATTGCTTCGTCAATGCACAAAGACGCTATGTCGGCCGTTGCAGAGCTCAACTACGAGTTGGCAAAAGAGGTTATCAAGTCAGACGATGAGGTGGATAGATTCAGTCTCTATGTGTTGCGCAACCTTGTAATGGCTACAAAGAATGGAAGAGTGCTTCGAGAAATGGGTCTAAAGAACCCATCAGAATGCTTGAGTTACCGTGTTGCAGCCAAGAGCATCGAGCGGGTTGCCGATCATGCAAGTAGTATAGCTGATCAAGCAATGAAGCTAAAAGAGAAGATACCAGAGAAATCCCTTCAAAAGATAGATAAGATGAGCCACCTTGCTCTGACAGTGCTGGGAGATTCTGTTGAAGCACTGCTCCGACGCGACTATCAGCTTGCAGACAAGACAGTTGACAATGCAGAAAATATCCTAACGCTTGAAGACGATGTTATGACTGCCATGGAAAAGGACAGAGTGCATGACCTAGGTAACATCAAGTTGGCACTGGAAGACATTAGGAGGACGGCTGAATATGCAAGCGACATTGCAGAGGTTGCCATGAATGATACGATAGATGAAGTGACAGAAAAGCACATCGCCAACCGCAGAAAATAATATTATTATTAATAATAGAGGTAGATGGTGTCGCTCCGCAACTCTCTTGGGGATTGGGGGAAGAGATTTATGAACAGTTATCGGAGTTTCCAATCAACCTCATTTTACAACTAAATCATCACTATTACAAAAATTTCATCGTCCTAAAAGATTTACGATCATATAGATTCTCATAGGTTGCAATAGACTATAAAGTTACTATTGGCAATGAATATCTAATGAGCTCTTCATTGTCAAGTCATGTCTACTGCAACTACAACTGCTATGTCACATGCAACAACTGAACCGGACTTGAGCAAGAGGAGTAATAGCCACCGTTATTTTGCTCTCTGCAACTCATGCTTTTGGTGCGCGTCTTATCTACGGCACATGGGCACTGTTAAGTGCTCGAGCTGCAAAAACGAGATTATAGAGCCTATACCTATTAGGTCAGATGAAGCATTCCTTTTCCAATACGACAGAAAGCGTGGAGTATCACTGCAGTTTCTTACTTCATAAGGCGGTTGCTGTTACAATATTTACGAAGATTTGGTGGAATCCAAGACAGATTTGACCAAGATCACCCGTTAGAACGGCTAATATGTCGAAGGTTTGATAGGGCTATACTCTTGAGGACAAATAGGAAGCAGCACATGGATCGCTGTTGCTGTAGTATATGCGGCAAGAAGCTAAACAAGTTCTCAGGACGAAGTAAATACCCCTTGACATGCTGGAAGTGATGGTAGTTAATGTGGAATCGTGAAATGCTCGTCAATCGCTTCTTCTTCTTTTATGAAATCGACTTTTACAACTA
>JAICHI010000147.1 GCA_025922735.1 Nitrososphaeraceae archaeon
TCGGAAGTTTTTTCCATATATCTACACCGTACTCGATGTCAAAGAATGGGGATGCTTTAACCTGTTCCATATCTATGTCCATGTATCTCTTGTCGAGCGATATTACCAACGATCTAGAAGGACTCAGTATGGTAAAGATTCGGCATATACCCACTGGCCCCACCGCCCCCCCTCTCTGTGTAGTGCCGGCTGCCTTTTATCAATCATCACCGCGAGCTTGGCAGACCCTCTAATATGGCTCCCTGTAGAAATCTGTGTGAAAGAGTGGCTGTTCGAGCACATAATGGCAGCCTTTATGATAAGGGTATGAAATACTGTCCAAAATGCGCTATTTTCTTCCGTTCTGATGAGAAAACTCACTGTTTTTGCTGTGGTAAGAAACTTAGAGTCAGAACCCATAACAGTCGCACAAGGAATCGAAATAGATGTTCAAAGTGTAATAGAAAGCTAATAAATTTCAGTTGGCATGATAATGATGAACAATATTCGTTGATATGTTGGACCTGTGCAACAGTCTAGAAAAGCAAAGGAGTGCAGGTTTCTCATTGGTAGAATTCATTGACTTGTTGATATTCAATATTGTCGTGCGTGCGGCAATAGTTTCAAAAAACTCTTTGCTAGAATTCAATGAATCATTTCTGCTATTTACTTGATACTATTTTTACTAAGCTCTTTTCGAGAGCAGTGTCTGTTGGAGCTATGTATTTTTATTTTCACAAAATGTAAATGAGCTATATGTCGTTATGTGTAATGATGTTATCTGTTAAATTTTTTTCTCATGTGGTCTAATGATATAGCCGTAACCTTCTTTTGTAGCCTACTACATACAGTGTATATATATACAATATTTTCATCATCGAAATCTAGTTATTGGAAATCGTAAAGATTGTGTTTCAGTCAACAGCATGCAATCTCTGATCATAACGCACCTATTATTTAGGAACGTTTAACGATCCCAGATATTCAATACTTCAAACTTTGATAATGACTGTTAGTTTTACTACGAATAGAGATATTAGTGCCTGATAGAATTTTTCTACTACTACAAGGGAGTAGACTCATTATTTCTTGATATATATTAGAAAGACTAGACTATTTTATGATTGACTACCTCAGCCAATATCAACTATTTTCCCATGATTCTTCTTTACTCTGCTGTCGGTTAATCCGCATTCTCCACATTTGTATACTAGCGAGTTGCCAATATCCTTTTCAGGTAGCATGTCCCCGCCACAGCATGCGCATTTCATGACTAGCGAATATCGTAAAGATGAAAGGCTATTTAATGCATTTGCTCTACCAAGCAAAATATATCCACTGATGGCAGCAAGAATATTTACAAGACTTGTCGTAAATTATCTAAAAAGAAAAATGTGATAAAAACCACACTCGGGGGAGTCGTTATTATGCTAGATAACATTATTTCAAACGAAGAATACGAAATAACATTGCTGAAGTGCAATAATGCATAAGTATCACATTCTTCAGTTTACTTAAGAAGACTGTGTTAGCGGCAACAGAGGGATTACGTGGGTCTTCGGGGAGAAGGGGAGTAGTAACCCGCTTTTAGATGCTAACACAGTCTGCTTTAGATTGTTTACTTTTTTATGATTTTATGAGAATTACAAGCATAGAAAGCACTATGAAATACTAAGCCAGAACCTTATTCTATCAATTCGAGACTGTTTGGTTATACTTCATTAATTTGTAACATATGCACAAATGTGGGAAAACAAACGAATAAACCCTAATAAAGAAAATGGAAACCGCTGGTCATTTCCAACTAATGAAACAGGCAATGAATAGTTGTGTAAAGTTATAGTGAACCAAAGCGTTGTGGCCCTATGTGATACCGATATATGTGCATTGATATTGAATCATTGCTAGAGGGCTTCTTGCAGAGTTTGCTACTAATTTAGGGATTCTCCAGGGCTTGGTTTCTACATACGTAAAAGTACCCCTGGAGTCCATGTCTAATGGATTAGGGACAAAAACCACAAGAATTCACGAGGAGCGACGTGTATGCTTCTTCCACAATAGCCAAAAAGCTCAAAATGCATCGCCGAATAGTCTAGTATAGGGTTCAAAGTTTTTGTGAAACCCTGAATTGGAGCATTGAGACTATAGTAAACAGCTTTTCATGCCGAGGATCCAAAATATAAGAAATGTCCATTTTTCCCATTCACATTTGAGTCGTTTTAGTGCTTTATATACTCATAAATCTCAACTGATATATGCACCAACCATGTACCGCATTCTTAAGCGATATTCTGCTTCGCTGACTCTACTGCTTGTTATTCTTATTTCATCTCTCCCTATTGCATATGGCCACGGCCTTGGAACTGATATGTCGCTTCCCATTACCATTTCTGATAAAGAGGTTTTAGTAGAAGCATCCATAAATCCCACATTTCTCGATCAGGTTCCCAGCAGTGAGCCCACCTTTATAGTAAGAGCACTTGACGACCCAACCAGTAATTCTTCGATTCCTGGTATTGACTTCAGAATAGTTGTTGAACTGAATAACGAAATTCTGCTTGACCAGCGATTCAGATCATCTGACGGTGTTACCAAGGCGAACCTGATCCCAGACAGGGATATACAAGGCTGGGAAGTAAACGGCCAAGCTAAGCCAAGTGAGCAGATAGAAGTGAGCCAGAGCAACCCGGTTGAATTGCGCAGCAGGATCCTTACAGCAGGAGGACTGTACCACATTACAGTGGTTATTGAGAAGAACAGTCCTGGACTTGCAGCAGTGTCCGACCAAAAGTTTGATCTCTTTGTCAGCATTGGCACGTCATACATGTTTGGTGTGCAAACGCCGCAGGGTGAGAAACAAATGGTGGTCAAGACGTACTATGATGAGATTAGTAATTTCAACTATTCTAACAAGACGATCAAGTTTGAAATGCCGTTTACGTGGGAACACACTTACGTAGATCAAGTGCCTGTGCTCCATTTGGAAGTTCAGTTCCCAAAGACTATTGAAGAGTTGCAGACGAACAGCTATCGTGGGACGTTAAATGGTAGAGAGCTTGAGGCGCAAGCAGTGGTTATTGACGACTACACCTCTGAGCAGAACCGCATCGTACATTTTGTAGTCAATAACGCCATGCTGCACCGCTTTGCCGAGAAAATAAGTGACAGCGAAATTGCAGTGTTTACGCTTGCGCCAGCAGAGAAGCCGAAATTCCCACTTGACATACTGTCTCTGCCAGGCGAAAAGTTCCTCTTCCAGCTGTCTTGGGGCCCGGACATAATTGAAACAGGTATTCCAACAACGTTTGTCATGAACATCCAAGATCCCACTACGGGCGACCTCATCAGGGGATCGTCGTTTGATCTTGTCTTGATACAAGATGGAAATGAGATTCACAGCAACCACATGTCGTCTGACTTTGGCACCTATTCCTATGATTACACCTTCTCAAAGGCAGGAACGGTCACGCTGGCTGCAAACAACATCAACAGTCAGGGCGAAAGCAGTAGGATAGACTTAATAGTGCAACAGGGAACCGGCAATCCAAATCCACAGTCTCAGCCAACTCAATCCCAATGCCTCATTGCAACAGCTGCGTTTGGCTCTGAGTTGACACCTCAAGTGCAATACTTGCGCCACTTCCGCGACCACTACATCTTGTCAACAGCATCTGGTACCGCGTTCATGAAGGTCTTCAACACTGTCTATTATTCATTCAGTCCGCAGGTTGCAGACTATGAGAGAGAGCAGCCCTGGCTACAGGCAACCGTCAAGGTAGCGTTGTATCCGCTATTTGGAATATTGATGGCCGCAGAGCGCGCTTATACAGCAGTAGGAGGCGGCGAGGCTGGTGCAATTTTGGCAGGAGCAATATCAAGCGTGCTTATAGGCGCTGTTTATCTTGGACCCATAGGATATGTTGCAAGCAAAAGTAGAAAGGTCGACAGCAAGTTGTTAGCAACTATTTTCGGCGCGGCTGCGGCAGTTCTAGCAATTACACTGGTCGCGCTAAATGAAATGCTGCCATTAGGCACTGTATCATTCGTAATAGCTGCAGCTGGAGTATCGTCGATAGCAGTGGCAAAAGCAATCAAATATGTGGTGCATGGTCAGTAAAAAATTTCTGGAGGACTGCATTCAACATTTCCTTTTTATACGTATTTTGGGGATAACTTCCTTTGTATGAAACTGCTCTTATTACA
>JAICHI010000148.1 GCA_025922735.1 Nitrososphaeraceae archaeon
TCCCTTGTAGTTTCAAATATGATGTCGAGCATGAAAATCGACGAGGGTGCTGATAGCAGCGATATAATGAAGCTCATGTACTATTCGCTGCTGATCTATATAGGCGAGTACCTGAAGATGCCTAAGTCTTTTATGATGGCGCTTGGAAACGATCTGGAGAAAAATCGCGACAGCATGGAGTCTGGCGCACTTATCACTACTTATGTTACGGTGTTAACTGAGATTTGGATTCATAATCGCCAGCAGCAGCAGGAGGGAAAGAAATAGGCGACCATGCACCAGCAATCTAATCAATTGAACGCTCACATCCCTGTGAAGATTCTTATTCATTCATTCATTCATTCTTATTTCTACTCCTGGCGGGGTTTTCTAAATCAGAAAAAGCCTGATAGGCATGGCATATGATTTTTAAGGTAATCTGGTTTACATGTCTTCTACGATGTTTCACATGTCGCTTAAGCCGTCAATCATAGAAACAATCCCTCTATTGAGGAAGTCTGAGCCCAAGGTGTGGATTGAAGCATATGGCTGCTCGGCAAGTATGGCGGATTCTGAGATGATAAGCGGGCTCTTAAAAGAGGCCGGCTATGAAATTGCAACCAAGAAAAGTGAAAGTGCCCTTAACCTCATTGTCACATGCTCTGTCAAAGATACAACCGAGCATAGAATGTTGAGTAGGATCAGGACAATGACCAAGTCGGGCAAGCCCCTAATAGTTGCAGGTTGTCTGCCAAAGGCAGACAGGGCAAAAGTAGAATCAGTGAATTCTTCGGCAAGTATTCTTGGACCAAATAGCATCGACAAGGCTCCTGATGCTGTAAGGTTAGCCCTTTCAGGAGGCAGACTGGTGGCGCTTAGAGATTCTCCGCTCGATAAGGTCAACATTCCTAGGGTCAGGCTAAACTCCGCGGTCAGCATAGTAGAAATAGCAAGCGGATGCATGAGCAAGTGCACTTTTTGCCAGACAAAGATTGCCAAGGGGTGGCTTCGGAGCTACCGCATAGGAGATATCGTCAGGCAGATCAAATCAGACATCAAAAGTGGCTGCAAAGAAGTATGGCTTTCCTCAACCGACAATGGATGCTATGGAAGAGACATAGACACCAACCTTGTAGAGCTTCTGAAGGCATGCTGCTCCATAGAAGGCAGCTTCAAGATAAGGGTAGGAATGATGAACCCTATGTATTTGCCTGCGATACTGGATAGAATGGTCAGTTTGTTCGGTGAAGATGACAAACTCTTCAAGTTTCTCCACATCCCTGTGCAAAGCGGAAGCGACAGAGTATTGAAAAAGATGAAACGTGGTCACACCTCCAAGACATTTATGGACGCTGTGAAGGCTTTTAGAGGCAAGATCCCTGAGATGACGATCTCTACTGACATCATTGTAGGATTTCCGTCAGAAACGGAAGATGATTTCAAAGAGACTGTTGACTTAGTCGAGAGATCTCAGCCGGACATTGTTAATATTTCGCGCTATGCTGCCAGGCCAGGAACGGAGGCATATGGATGGAAGGGCATGAGGGTCAACTCTCAAGTTTCCAAGGAAAGGTCAGAGTGTCTGCACGCTCTTACAAGGAAAATTGCGAAGAAACGCAACTCTATCTGGCAGGACTGGCAGGGCGAAATAGTAATTGATGAGATTGGAAAAGTGAGGCAGGGAAGAAACTATGCATACAAGCCAGTAGTCATATCATCAACAGCAATAACAACTACTACTACTAGTACTGCTAATGATCGTCAAATTCTTCTCGGTGACAAAATGCGTGTCAAAATTTATGATTTTTCCAACTTTTCATTGAAGGCAAAGATAATTTTGTAGGTCAGCTAAACTTTATTACGCGATGATTAGCTTTTGATTAATCACCAAAGCTTTTTAACTTGACATCAGTATCTCTGTGCGGGGGAGCTCGGGGAAACCTTGGAGGATGAGCTATCGCTTAAGAATCCTATGCTGCTGGTGGGCATCGGTGGTGTAGGAAGTAAAATCGCAGCTGCAGCAAGTGCAGCTCTTGAATGCAAATGCCTATTGATAAGCAACGATAAGAAGGATTTAGTCCACAATGATAAGTGCACTGCTATTTTTGTTCGTTCTGGAGAATGGGTCAACCCTTCTTGTTACAAATTACGCTCTTTTGTGGAGGGTCATCGCAAAGAGATGGCTGCAGCAATGCGCGGCTATTCGACAGTCATTGTTGTTTCAAACTTGGCGGGCCGAGCCGGCACGGCAATAGCACCACTTCTATGCAGGACGGCAAAAAAAGATTCGAGTACAGCAGTAATCTCTCTAGCAATTATGCCCTTCAAATACGAAGCGGATCGCATTTTCAGTGCTGGAACAGCTCTCAGAAGAGTGCGCGAAGTTTCAGATTCAACGATAGTGATGGACAACGACGCATTCTTGGATAATAACCCAGAGCTGTCTCAACAAGATTGCTTTGCCATAACAAATAATGCAATAGTTGAGGTCATTGCCTCAATCTCTGCAGGTATGATAAAGCCGGCAATGAACGTGCTATGCACAAGCAGGGCAAGCCCTAACTCGGAATCCTCTCTCCGCGACTCGCTTTCAATGCTATATAATGCCGTGTCAGATGCAAGCACCGTCAAAAGAGCGATGGTATATGTAATGGGAGGTAAGAGCATCCCTGTTGGTGAGCTGAACAAGCTGGTGGGCTGCGTACGGGGAATATTCAAAGAGGATCGATCAATAGAAGTTGGGATGCTATCGTCCATGTCGTCTTCTAGTGGCGTACGAATTCACCTTGTTGCATCAGCTCCGCAAAAGACACGGTTTGATAGCTACGATCCCTTGGGAGACATCATTCCCGATGTGCTTGACTGGGATGAACCTGACTCGGCTCCTGACATCAAGCTGACCATACCTGCCATCGAATAGGGTATATACTATTATAACAAGATGGCTGGAGCAATAGTAGTAGCTGTAAGAGAAAGAGAGATGGCGCTCTAGTGATACCATATGATATCGTGCGGCTGTAGGTGTATAGCATGTAAGAGTCAGCAGCTCGAAAGCTACCCGTTTGTGGCAAAGGATGGCTATGAAGACATTCACCATACATGCAAGTTTTGCGGCACGCATTTCAATCACCTCGACGGGGAGATATATTCAAAATGCGAAATTTGCAAATTTCCCTGACCACATATTTGTATATGTGTGTGTCTCTGAGGCTGTCAGTTAATCTTTTTTGTTTATCTATGTGATTATTATATTGTCTGTGTTCTTGCTATTGCTTGATGTTGCTCCTACAATTATAGAAAAAATTGTCTGGAAAGGTAATTTTACAAATTATATTCTGTGATGATTTCTAAAGCCTATAGCAAAAAAGTTCTAGAGTCATATGCAGAATGACTTATTTACAACCCCCCATCAATGGATTTATGTTATCATACTCAATCGTCATGCCTGTGACGATGTCAACAGCCGTCATGAATATGATGTCTTTGACGTCGACAGCAACGATAGAATTTACAGAAAACGCCGGCAATAAAGTGACAGCAAGCACACAACAACAAGTAATAGCAACAACAACAACAGCAAGTGAAGGAGGAGGCGCTAGGAACAAATGACATCCAGTAAACTGTCATTGTTGACAAGAACTGCTCCAATGCTATCGCTAGTGCTGATGGTTGGAGGCATTTTGTTTGCAGGGCCGTTAGCAACAGTTCAACAGACAGCAGCAACAACAACTCTCACTGCTGGAGAGCAAAGCATTCTAGACACCCAAGATTTCGCATTAGAAAACGTAACAGAAGAAGATAGAGATGTCAACGGTATAGAATTTACTCCAAGGTGGGGAGCGATTTCAACACTTGAACCTAATGAACCAAGCGTACTCTTCGCTGATTGTTTTGAAGACGAATTTGCAGTCTCTGCCCAATTCCTTTTCGAGACCTCAGACGTCTTAGCATGGCAATCATTCCCTATAGCATCGGCAACTGATGATTTGATGACGTGGATCGCTGTTGTAGAGAATACTGACAGCTCTAACGATAGAGCGGCTTCTATTGGCGTCATCTGCGCTGGTGAGAACGACGGTGACGATGACGATGAACTAAGCCAAACGACAAAGACAACGATCAATAACATCGTTCAGCAGACCGTCAGGATAGAAAATAATCAGATAGTCAACCTCAACCAGGTAGTTAACATCCACCAACAA
>JAICHI010000149.1 GCA_025922735.1 Nitrososphaeraceae archaeon
GACTGAGGTCTGCTGGGGATTTGAAGAGCCTCGCCTCAGCACTGCCTGACCTTTCAATTTCTCTGTGTGCGTGTTTTTCTTTTGTACTGTACGAATACCAAAAAAAAAAAGTCTTTTTTTTCCTATTTTTTTTTTGTTGTTTGCGTCCGCCCGCACATTCGTTTGTTTTGTTATTTATTTCTACTGGGAGTTCTCTCATCCTTTGGTTTATCCTCTCCTTTGCTTCTAACACATTCAACGCACCAAAACTCATCATCATAAATTCTAGGACTACCATGTTCGTGCATAACTTTGACTGGAAAAAACACTGGGGGATATGACTTTCCACAACTAGAGCATTTATCCGTATAACTTGCTATCGTCATATGGTTTTAGGTCAGCTAGGGTGCCTTTTAAGGTTCCCTGTCAATCATAACACAAGCAACAAAAGCAATAAACCATAATAGCGACTTGTGAGAATCTTAAAACCATAGAAAGAGTTTGGGGGACCATATCTTCAAAATTCAGGAGCGACGGCGGCAGGTTGCTTCACTTGTCAGCAAGTCTTTAACTCAAACGGAGATAGCTCGACGGCTTGGAGTAGACCAGTCAACGATTTCAGGTGACATTAAGGCACTCAAGGAAATGTCAAGACAGTTTGTTTTTGACCTTGTTAAGAGCGATTTGGCTTTTTACTATGACCAATTCTTAACGGGAATCTAATAAGCAAAGAGAGAAGTCTGGAAAATGTATGAGGAATGGAATGCAGAGTCTAGCAATCCTGAATGTTCTTTGAGAGATTATTTAGTGACTGCAAAAGCACTTGTGAAAGAAACCTTCATGATCTGGATATATTATAGTTGGCAATGGGCCCGTCGGGATTAGAAGTGATATCACTGCTTAGAGCAGATTCTAGAGTAGAAATAGCCTTCGTAAAATAAAAACTTTATTGGCATGGCTTGTCAAGAGTTTATTTGGTTATCGTTAAAATTTAGAAACTTATTTGACAACACGTGTTTTGTAATAATTGCATATTGGTTATTGCGAAGAGCGCGTTATTGCTCGGTTTCGCGGCTATTGCCTTTTCCTAAGTGAAGAAGACAAATTAAAATAGACTGGCATGCTAGTAGTAGATAGTTTCGTAAGCATTAATTAAAATAAAAACTGTTACCAAAGGCATAACCGAGTTGGTAAAATTCAATCAAAATCATGACCAGTGCGTGCGACCTTTTCTTGTTTATGCGATGGTTATTTTTGTTGCAATTACGATGTCCTTTAATGTTGCTGCTGGCGCTACTGGAACAGCTCCATTTCTACTGCAGCAGGCATGGGCGCAAATTCAATCTAGCAATGATGGAGCAATAATGGGAGCTGATGAGGGAAGTAATAATAATAACAACAGCAGCCTTACATTCAAAGAACTCTTTGCAAGAGCCAAGGATTCTGTGGTTCAGGTTACAGTCCGTGGAACGCCTTTAGCCTTTGTAAATAATTCCGCATTTGCCATAGGCTCAGGATTTGTTTTCGACAGGCAGGGTCATATTGTAACAAATAATCATGTCATATACGGCGGCACTAACGTTACTGTCACATTTTCAAATGGGACAATCTACACAGCAGAAGTTGTCGGCGCTGACATGTTCTCAGACATTGCGGTGCTAAAAGTCGTTACCAAAGAAGAAGAGACCGCACAGGGCGTGAGCAAAGGATTCATCCCACTCCAGCTTGGAAATTCTTCAATGCTTGCAATAGGTGACGAAGTAGCAGCTATTGGAAATCCCTTCGGTCTGACCGGATCCATGACTACAGGCGTTGTCAGCGGTCTAGGAAGACTTATTCCTATTCAGACTACAAATATTACCACAACACCTGAAGCCAGAGCGTTCTCAATTCCCAATATAATTCAAACAGATGCGGCAATCAACCCAGGTAATTCTGGTGGGCCTCTGTTAAATATGAACGGTGAAGTAGTAGGATTGAACACAGCAATTCTTTCGTCAGGACAGTTTTTCTCAGGAATAGGATTTTCAATTCCCTCTGACACTCTTCGAATAATCGTCCCTGCCCTGATTGCAAATGGGACATATCTACACCCATGGGTAGGCGTCGGGGGAACTGATATTACACCTGAAATAGCATTGGCACTTGGCCTAGAAGAAGCAAGAGGGTTTCTGGTTACGGATATAACACCTGGCAGTCCTGCAGACAAGTCCGGAATACGCGGCGGAGACATGCCTATTACTAACATCACTGGGTTTGAGGGGCTACGGCTTGGTGGGGATATAATCATGAATGTAGACGATCAGAGAGTAAACAAGACAGATGATTTACTCTCCTACATTGAAACAAACAAGCAAGTCGGAGATACAGTGACTATGACTATTCTAAGAGATGGTAGCTTGATCGAGATCGACCTTGTGCTTGGATCCAGGCCGATAGGCTAACTAAAGCTCGACATCAAATATTTTATTGGCGTTAAAGGCTCTATATATAGAGCACATCAAAAAAATCCAATGTTTTCTTAGAATTTGGCTGCCTTTAGCATATGTTGCACTCCACATTTACAATGTTAATAAATGCCTCTAATCGCTTCAAATATTGCCTTGTCTGCCGCTTCAAAAAATGTTTCGCCAGCTTCTGTAGGAATTTTGGCATGAATTATGAATCTCATAATTTTTTCAATGCTGCAATATCTGTTGCATTTAAAAGTATTCCTGCTAGCAGAAGAAAGAAAACGTGATCTTCAAAAGACTTGATTAGTTGTTTTAGTTGTTATTTCTTGTGTTTCTTTTTCTTACTCCTCTTCCAGTAGTTCTTTATCCTCATTGTAATCGGCTTCCTTAGATTCTTTAATATTTTCCTTTTATGAAGACTTCAGTTTCTCTTTGCTATTTTGTATAAACTTATAAGCACTACTTTTTACAAAACCGTGGTATGTCCAAGAAAATGACACCTAAAGAAGTGCTCAATTCAGTAGTCGAAGGCATCAATACAGGGAATCTAGATTCTCTCATGATGCTCTATGAAACTGATGCATGTTTTGCCTCTCAACCAGGACAACTTGCTAAAAGTCCAGAAACTATACGCCAAAGCCTACGTAGTTTCATTGACATGAATGGCAAGTTGGACCTCAAAGTAAAGAGGGTACTTCAAACAAGTGATGTTGCTCTTGTAATTAGTGAATGGTCAGTCAGTGGAACTGGACCTGATGGTAAGCATGTTAATATGGCTGCCAAATCTGCAGACGTTCTGCGTCAACAAGCGGATGGAACTTGGTGCTTTGTCATAGATAATCCTTGGGGGACAGACTAATAACCAGGAAGTCATTATATAGAATAAGACTATCGAGCCATCTGGCGACCTTATCCACTTTTTCCTCCACTTCTAGCAAAAGAAATCAAAAAAATAGTATAAAAAGAATTAGAATATAGCTTTAATCAAATAGGCTAGGGTTCAGGACCCAAGGTATTTGGTCTCTATGTAGGTCACGAAGTAATCTGGGTTATAGCCTTCATAGAAATTATTATTAAGAAGCACTTTGGGGGCATAAACAGATCCATGCTGGTGTATTTTTAATCTTAACCATTCTCTGATAGGCTTGAAATTACCCTTCTTGATGTCTTCCTCGTAACCCTCCAGGTCTTTGCGCATCTTTGAAGCAATGATCGCTGAAACCAAGTTTCCCAAAGTGTAAGTTGGGAAATAGCCAAAGAGGCCACTGCTCCAATGAGTATCTTGAAGCACGCCCTGTGAATCCTCTGTTGGTCTCACTCCAAGCAGCTGATCCATTCTATCGTTCCAGAATTCAGGAATTTCAGAGACGCTTAGCTCATCTCCAAATATTTTTTTTTCTATCTCATATCTTATTGCTATATGAAGATTGTATGTAACTTCGTCGGCGTCAACTCGTATATAATCAGGCTTGACATTATTGAAATACAGGTACAGCTCCTCATCTGTTGCTTGGTTTGCGAAACTTACTTGCTTTCTAATCAAGGGAGCTATCGATTGAACAAAAGGCAGGCTTCTGCCCACAATATTCTCCCAAAACCTTGACTGAGATTCATGGAGCGCAAGCGAAGATCCGCCCTCCAGAGGAGTAACAGACAATGACTGATCGCATTGCAGATTATACAAAGCATGACCAGCTTCGTGAATAGTACTAGATATCGACTTTTTGAAATCAGTCCCTTCATACC
>JAICHI010000150.1 GCA_025922735.1 Nitrososphaeraceae archaeon
AGATACTTTACCACCGCCACTGCGAAGTGATCTAAAGCGCCATGGTTGTTGTTCTGCTGCAACTTCTTGCAGAAGTGGGATGCAAAAAGCCTCAGTTTTACCTGACGCGGTGGGTGCGGTGATTACCACATCATTTCCCTGAAGGATTTTCTTGATCGCTTCCTCTTGAAATTTGTAGAGATGGTCGATCCCTTTTGCTTTCAAGACATTTTTTATGGCTTCATTCACTGGCATATCGTCGAGCTGAGACCCAAGATCCGGCGGCGGCTCGTCTATTGCCTGAAAGTCAACAATATAGTCCTGTTGAGAGCGCAGCATCTGCTCAAGAAGCGGATCACCAGTGGCTTTAGAAGCAGCCATGAGAGTATCTATTTCTGCCGAAGGCCGGATTATCTTTTCTTGCTGCATTAGGAGTTTTAGGTCGTCGGCGTATGCAATGCCTGCGCCACTTTCACAGCGGTCGAGAAACTCAAGGTAAGCCTCGTCTGTACTGCCCGCCAGAGGTACTATTGCGCAAATATTGCATTTGGAACATTGAAATATCAGCCGCCCATCAAATATCTTGTCAACTCCAACTGAATGTAGAGAGCTGCATTTTGGGCAGCGGTAGTTTATCAAGCTGCAGGCGCATAAGCAGAAGCAAGATAATTGCCTTTCTGTATTTTGGAACTTGCGGGACGCTGTCAAAGTAGTGCTTGAGGCGTTCTGCGTTCCGTTACCCGATATCAAGACGTCATTAATATTTTTCCGCCCCAGCAATATGATCAGCATCATGTCATAGAAAATATATCTATAGTTCCGGCGCTGATTCGCGAGTTATGAGTTCTGCATCCCACATCTATTGGTGCCCAGCTTACACGGCGGTTTTATGCAGGATAGTTCGGAAACCAAGTTGACTCCAGGTTATCTACGCACATTTATGAGGCCTCTGCCTTGACGGCAAAAGCAGTAGTGTGAAAGACAGCCTGTATGTGTGCTTTGATTATGAAATTGAGCGACAGAAAGAAGCGCTAGAGAGGCTGCAAAACTAGCTATAATAATGGCGTGATAGAAGCTGCCAGCTAGTTGTCCGGTCTTGGAAGTCGCTACTGGACTGAGGTGATAGAGGTATTGCGGGCAATCATCCCAGTTTATGATAAGGTCAACAGGGTCATCTCGCTTGGTAAAGACGAAGAGTACAGGCTACAAGGCATTAGGGGCCGTGTGATGCCAGGCAATATCATACTTGACGCTGGCTCTGGCTACGGCAACATGTCACGTTTAGCCCTTGTAGAAGCTCGCGGCGACGCAAAGGTTGTGATGTACGACCCGCTGCTCGAAATGCTTGCCAATGTCAAGGATTACTTGCTTGGTTCGCAGGCCGCGCTCTATTCCGGTGTTTTCGAGTATATGCCCTTCCGTGAGGGCATATTTGATGCTGTGCTATGTGGCTATTCTCTTCGAGATTCAATACACCTTCAGCAGGCCATAGCAGAGATGCACAGGGTGCTAAAGATTGGCGGCCGACTTGTAATAATCGATCTTGGCAAGCCAGACAACCCTATATTAAGAGCAATGGTTTCTGTATATCTAAAATATTTTCTTGGAATATTCGCTTACTTGGCCGCCGGCAAGTCAGGACTGAAATTCAAAACGCTTTACGGTACCTATCTACGCTGGCCCAAGAATTCAGAGCTTGAGTCCATGCTAAATGAAAAATTTTCTCATGTACAGTTTGATAGAGGTATGATAGGTGGCGCAGTCATCATAGCCGCATACAAGTAATAGTAGGGTTGCAATGAATCCCGCTGTCGTACTCGTTGCAATCTGCTCAGCCATTGTGGGAGTCTCGTACGGCATGCACTCGCCCGTGGTACCGGTATTCGCTAGAGAACAGCTTGCAGCCGATTATTCGCAAGTGGGTCTGATCGGTACGGCAAACTTTCTTCCTTTTATGTTCGCTCCTTTCTTCATTGGCATCTTATTGGACAGGCTCAACAAATCCTATGTCCTTCTCTCTGGCATCCTACTTAATGTATTTTCAATTTTCATTCTTTCTACAGTGCAATCAACACTAGAAGTGACGTTTTATAGGGCTCTTGCCGGAGTCGCTCATGCTCTGTTTTGGCCTTCTTGTGAGGTTCTGATATCTGTCAATTCAGCTCCAGAGAGGCGAGTCAGGAATATTTCTGTATTCATCGCAGCCTGGATTTTAGGCTTTATGGTTGGACCCCTAATTGGGAAACTGATTCTAAACGCATTTGACTATTACACTCTGTTCCAGCTTGCTGCTGCCACTATGGCAGTAGGAATTGTACCATCAGTACTTTTGCGTTCCTACGGCTGGCCGGCTGTCCAAAAAGATCTAGAGGTTCGAGCAAGCTCTGTCGAAGTAGCGAAGGAAATTGCCACTCACCCGAAGCTTGCTGGAGTCATACTTTATTATGCAATCACGTTTGGAGTGGTGCTTGCAGTATACCCGGCATATATGAGCGACGCGTCACTTACAACCGAAGACATTGAGATAATGTTCTTCTTTTTTGGTGTATCGCGTTTTGCTACTCTTCTGCTGCTTGTGACAAGGATATCGAGGTACGGTGAGCTTGCACTTGCGCTGGCTGTTTCGACCACGGCAGTAGGCATGATCATTTCTTTTTCGTCGACTTCAGTTTTATCCTTTGCAGTGTCAATTGCATTATTCGGGCTTTCGACTAGCATATTTTACCCTGTCACCTTCAGCCTTGTGACAATGGACACACCTTCCGGACATGTGGGTTCAAAACTGGGAGTCTACAACACGCTTTTTGGCGCAGGGTGGACTGCCGGCCCAATAGTGGCCGGATTTGCCTCAGATGCGTTTGGCCCAGGCAGCCCCTACCTTGCCTTCTTTGTCATAGGGAGCACGTTTGCAGCGGCAATTACAATATTTAGAAAAGGCCGCAATCATTTTTAGGCATAAGGTGCTAGTTTGTATGTAATGCGTAAACAAAAGGGCGTCCTTGAAGATCAAGTGCCGGAGTACGGCCTTGAGGCACTTGTGAGCATAATTGATGACAACAAGGCGTTGATTGCAGCACTCAAGGAGGCCGGCGAGCGCTTTTCTATATTCAAGCGGCGATCAGACGAGTATATGGTCTAGACTATTGAAACCCTGCGGCCGTCTATCTTTATCCTTCCTTCACAAAACAACCTAACAGCTTCGGGATAGAGTTCATGTTCTTGCTCAAGTATTCTTGCTGACAGGCTCTCTTCATCATCCCTCTCTATTACTGGCACTGCCTTCTGAAGTATCACAGGTCCTGAGTCTATTCCTTCATCGACAAAGTGGACCGTGCAGCCACTGACTTTTACTCCATAGTCAAGCGCCTGCTTCTGCGCATGGAGTCCGGGGAATGCGGGCAGGAGAGCAGGGTGGATATTCATGATCCGCATTCTATACTGCCTTATAAACTCAGGGCTCATTATCCTCATAAAGCCAGCAAGGCACACAAGCCCTGATTGGGCGGTGACGCCATGCTCATGCAGAATGGTAACTACATTTTGGTCATAGTGCCAGCCCTTCAAGCCATCAGACGGTATTACCTTGGTCGGTACTTTGTATTTTTCTGAAGCGATCTTAAGCCCTGCGGTCCCTGGCTTATTTGAAATCACAATGCATGGCTTGGCATTTCTTATCCTCCCTGACTTTATCGCAGCCAAAATTGCATCCATGTTGCTTCCCCTGCCAGAGATTAGCATTCCCAGGTTGATCAAGTGTCTTATAACTTGTCGCCAGCCTATTCATAAACATCGCTAGTCAGGTCCTCTCATTCTCTCACTCTCACTCTCTCACTATGTAGCGGGATTTTTTGACATCACATAGTGGACATCATGAAGATAGATCTCAAAGAGATTGTAATATTTCGAGTTCAAATACGATATCGATGACCGCACCCTGACTTGCTGTGCTAAGCAAAATGGATTAGTCCGGGCTGCAAGCTACTTTTAGCTTTTCTCATAGTTGTTATATCTATATCTTAAAATACTCATTTTCTCTAAGCATGACGGCTCTAATGAATGCGAAAGTTAGTCTTGGCCAGTCAGGCATAATGGTGCACCACACAGATACTTCAATCGCACTTGACCCTTCACGCCCTGCCGATTGCCATTTTACTTTTGTATCTCACGCTCACGTCGACCACCTTCACAAGCGTGGGG
>JAICHI010000151.1 GCA_025922735.1 Nitrososphaeraceae archaeon
CCATGATCAAGGGTAGATCTGATTTGCTGCTTTGAATTGCTATTCTCAAACCTCATCTTGGCACGGTAGATTAGTCCCCTATTGCAGTGGGACTATCGGATTTGAATAGGCTATTACACATGTTGTCTGATTGACAATATACATCTCTCCTAATTTCAGGGCATGAGAAGCTTTTCTTTAAGGGCTTTCAGTGATAATGATAATAATAATAATAGTAAATAGAGCAGTGGCGGAATAGTTAATGCGCATATTATTGTGATAAATATAGATCACATTTTGGTAGAAAATAAAAACAAGCCTTCCAAATCAAGGTTCACTGACTGAATCTTTAACGTTTATAAGTGCTTTACATTGGTTGCTTCTCTAATCGTTGATTGGTGGATAATTGTTGACTTATGTTCATACGCTAAAAAGGATTAGAGAAGATAAAACTAATTATCGCAAGAGGTCGGCGATCCTGATCGGTAGGCACCTGTTTGTTACTATCAGGATAAGCGATCAGAATGTCGCGGCCCAACTGCTCAGGCCGACTCCTACAGGCGATATTGTCATCGCCTCTGCTCACAGCAGGGAACTTGCCGAGCACGGATGGAAGGGTGCCTTTAACAATTTACCAGCCTGCTATCTCACAGGAATGCTATTAGGGAAGAAGGCAATACAAAAGGAGATCAACGCTGCAGTCCTCTACATAGGCAAGAACCACTTTACTTCAAGGGTTGCAGCATGTATGAAGGGCATTGTTGATGCTGGCGTCAGTATGCCTGTCTCTAAAGAATCACTTCCAGACGAAGACAGGATCAGTGGCCATCACATAGCAGAGTACTCTCACACTCTGAAAGAAGATGAGAAAGAGTACAATTCACGTTTCTCCGCTATTTTGAAAAACGGCCTCAAGCCTGAAGATTATCCTTTGCATTTTGAAGAAATAAAGAGCAGAATTTCAGGCAAGCCTGCCGAAAAGGCGATATCAAAGAAGGCAGCAAAAGAAGCAACAGCCAAGGAAGAAAAGGCAAAGGAAAAGAAGAACGTCACAGTAAAGAAAAGAGGCCAGAGAAAAGAGGAATGAGCCAAATGTCATCGTCAGCAAGGCAACATCAGGCTGAATGGAAACCCAGAACTTCGCTTGGAAGCATGGTTATGGCAGGCAAAATAAATTCAATGGAGCAGATTTATGAAAACGGCATGAGGATACAGGAACCAGAGATCGTCAAGCACCTTCTCCAGGACATCAAGAGCCAAGTAGTTCATGTCGGTATTGTCCAAAAGCAGACTGACGCCGGCGAGATGACGCGTTTCAATGCTCTCGTGGCTGTTGGCAACGAGACTGGCTGGTTTGGCATAGGCAAGGGCAAGGCTTCTCAAATGAGGGTTGCCATCGACAAGGCTACAACTGCTGCTTACCTTAATGTAATTCCTGTCAAGCTTGGCTGCGGTAGCTGGGAGTGCAAGTGCAATCAGCTTCACTCCGTGCCGTTCAAAGTGCGTGGTAAGGGAGGCAGCGTCACAATTGAAATCATCCCCGGCCCAAGGGGCCTTGGTATTGTGGCTGGCGGGAACATAAAGAGCCTGTTGAAGTTGGCAGGACTAAAGGACTCATGGACAAAGACCTTTGGGTCAACAAATACAATGTCTTCGACCACAAAGGCAATTTTCAACGCCCTCAGGAGCACATACAGTGTAGGGTGATGATGAAACTAGATGGCATATCTTGTAGTTAGAATCAAGGGAACAGTAAATATCCCCCAGCAAGCCAAAAAGACGCTTGATGGCCTCAACCTCGACAAGCGCTTCCGCGCGACAATAGTGCCAGAAAGCGCGGAGTACCTGGGCATGCTGAGAAAGGTTAAGGACGAGGTAGCCTGGACAAAGGCAGATGCCAGCATAGTCAAAGAACTTCTTGAAAAGCGGGGCAGAATGGCAGGATACAAGCCGATCACAAAGCCGGATCTCCCAAAAGAGTACAATAGTATTGATGACCTTGCATCTGCAATATCAGAGAACAAGGTCGCAATGAGCAAACTTGGAGGGATCAAACCATGGTTCGCTCTTAACCCCCCAAAGGGCGGGTTCAAGAGAAAGACCAAGACTCAGTATATGCAAGATGGAATTCTTGGAGAAGATGGCGAACTAGGCGAGATAGTCAAGAGGATGCTCTAGTGCAGCAAGACTTAATTAAGGTGCGAGTGAACGTGATAGCTATAATTTCAACAGCACAGAGTAAGTGATAATGATTTATGGCTACTAGATTTAGAAAAAGCAGAAGACAGCGCGGTAGTAGGTACTGTGGATGGGGCCAAGTTGGCCAGCACCGGCAGTCGGGAAGCAGAGGCGGTGTCGGAGGTGCAGGAAAGCACAAGCACTTCTGGATACGGACAGTCATTGAGGAGCCGGACCACTTTGGTCACGACCCTTTTAACTCTTTTAACCGCAACCTCGTACAGAGGTGGATCAACATCCGAGACCTGGATGCAGTATTTGCCAAGCATGGAAAGGCCGATGAAAGCGGCAGGGTTGTTCTGGATCTGACCTCGCTAGGTTATGACAAGCTGCTTGGAGGAGGCTCTATTAGTGGGGCTTATATGGTCAAGGTAGATAGGGTTTCAGAGAGCGCCAGGTCAAAAATTGAGGCTGCAGGTGGCGGAGTTATAAAAGATGAGCAGCACGACAACAACTGAGAACATAGTTAGGCGGTTCGTAAAGACCGCGTCTGTTTACGTTCCTCAGGTCCCAAAGCCAAAGAAGAAGATTTCACTGGCTGAAAAGTTCGCCTGGACTGGAATTGCCCTTTTCGCCTACTTAGTAATGGCACAGATCCCGCTATACGGTGTCACAGATGACCCACGCTTTGACTTTCTTGCATTTGCACGTGTCATATTTGCAGCTCAACAAGGAACACTTATGGAGCTTGGAATTGGACCCATAGTCACAGCAGGGTTACTCATGCAGTTGTTAAAAGGCTCCGGTTTGATCAAGTTAGATTTTAAGAACACGGATGACAGGTCACTCTTTACTTCAGCTACAAAGATAGTCACCATAATAGTAATTGTAGCAGAAGGTGCACTATACGGGGCTAGCGTCTATGGACCGCTAACTGCAGATGAGGCTCCCCATGCCATCTATATAGTAATTGCCCAGCTCATAGGTGCCAGTGTAATTGTCATGCTAATGGACGAGATGGTACAGAAGGGATGGGGTGTCGGCTCGGGCCTAAGTCTATTCATCATGGCAGGCATCGCCCAGACGATACTGTGGAGTGTGTTCAGTATAGTCCCGGCAGAAGACGGACCACTAGGTGTAATCCCATTCACAATATACGCAGTTAGTAACGGGGAGGGAGCTGATGCGATCTTTCGTACTGGCCAGTTGCCAAGCTTGTTTGTACTCGCCCTGACAATAGGAATTATACTTGTACTCGTGTATGTTGAAGGCATACACGTTGATGTCCCGATAGTGTCAACTAAGTATAGAGGCTTTACTGCAGTATACCCGATCAAGCTGCTTTACACTTCAGTTATACCGGTGATATTGGCATCTGCACTTCTAGCCAATGCTGTCTTTATGGGGCAGATGCTTTGGGCCAACTATAACCCAAATAACACCAACCCTGCATTCAACTGGATCGCCACATTTGATCCTGCTGCTCAAGGAGGAGGCCAAGCAACCCCCACAGGCGGCATCCTGTACTACATCACCCCCCCTAGAGGCCTAGATGTAGCGGCAGCCGATCCTATAAGGGCTGTAGTATATGTATTATTTATGGCAGCAATAGTCACAGTATTCTCTAGGTTATGGGTAGAACTTGGTGGTCTTTCGGCAAAAACTGCAGCGCGCAACCTCCTTGATGCGGATGTGCAGGTGCCCGGCTTTAGACGATCAGAAGGATCCGTAGAAGGTCTTCTCAATAAATACATCCCTGCACTCACTCTACTATCTGGCATGATCATTGGTACTCTCGCTGGCATTTCTGATGTACTAGGTGTCTTTGGAACTGGAACCGGCATTCTGCTAATGGTCAGTATCATGGTAAGCTACTATCAGACACTGGTCAAAGAGCAGGTCGACACCTATATGCCCACTCTGGCGGCTCTAATTGGCAGAAAATAAACGTGCAATAATTGTTGGTATCCCAGGCGTGGGAAAGACCACCCTCATTACTCGCG
>JAICHI010000152.1 GCA_025922735.1 Nitrososphaeraceae archaeon
GCCGCTCCTTTCCTTGCAAGAAGCATCATCGAAATTTTCTCCGGCATTTCCCCTGCTATAGGGCTGATTATTACTGCAAGGACAATAACAGAAATCCCTACTTCAATAGAGAATCCTTCAAGAGAACGTATGAATGGATCGGCTCCCAAAAATATTCCGGCTGTGCCTGCAGCAAAAGCCAATACAGCCTTTATCATTTCCTTGCTAGGCCCTTTTTCCGGCAGGCTTTCTTCAATCTTCACGACTTTGTGGCCAGGATTATTGCCAGCCTCTTTCTCTTGCTTTATCTTTACCACCTTTTTTTCAGCTCTCATCTCCATTAAGGCCATCACAAGGTAAGCTCCAAACATGGCTGCAAAGATAAAGCCGTCGATAAAGTTGTAGCCGTCTATAAACAGAGCTGCACTGATGACCGCAGTTGCGAGCAGGAATATCTTGTCGAGCTTGAATGTGGCAACATCCACACCTTTGAGTGGAGCTTTTGACAGGCGGGTCGTGGCTATAAGAAGCATTATTGAGAGGCCTAGTGTCATCATCAGAAGGTTGCTCCCAAGGCCTGCCCCTATTGCTGTGCCGTAAAAGCCGCCTGCTGCAGCATAAATGACTATGGCGATCTCTGGAAGAGTAGTCGCGACGCTCAACAGCGTCCGCCCTACAAATTTTGCACCATACTTTTTTGAGAGATGCTCAGCTCCGTATGCAAGAAGAAAGCTTGCAACAGTAAGCTCCGCGAGCCACAAAAGCATCGTCAAAAGGTTATCTGCCAAACTAGTGTTGCTAGTCAGCGCAGGCTTAATATAAACTAGTTAGCGGACCCGCAATCTTCCAAATCTTATTTAACTTTATTACAGCTAACTCTTTTGGATCTTCTGTACGAAGCGAATTAAATAGAGTTAATTTGCAGTGTGGCGTATATTATATCGGTTTGATTGCAAATGTTGCTCACATTAGTCTGAATGCTCGAGGAGGCGGAGAGCGTCTCGCAGTCGCTACGATAAAAGCGATTTCATCTATGGGGATCGGTGTTGAGCTCTCCACTGTGGAAAAGCCTGATATGGCGTTGATACACAATGCCTACGGCACAAGCATAGCGGGAGATCTCAAAAAGATAAGGACGCTTAATATCCTCCAAAAATATGGTCCCCGCAATTATAGCCTCACGGTTAATACGCATGGGGATATGCTTCCATTTTACCACAAAGACTTCACCAAGAAGAATGCGATCACATATTGCCACTATCCTATTGCAAGGTACTTGATTGATTGCGGTGACCCCGATTACTTATCCGTCCTACAGAATCTGTGTCTTTTAGGTATGCCACCGGCAGTCCGCAAGGGATACTATGATGCGGCCAGGAGCGCTTACATCAAAATGATGTTAAACTCTACCGTGCTTACTAACTCTGAATTTAGCCGCAAGGCGATCTTCAAGACATTTGCTGTGGATTCGACAGTCCTACCCCCGCCTGTAGATGTCGATATATTCCGTAACCGATGCCTAGGATCAAACATCCGCGATGACTCCATCTTGGTAGTCTCGCGATTTCACCCGAGTAAAAAGATAGAGAACGCGATACTTCTTGCCAAACTACTACGTCAAAACGAGGTGGGCATATGCATGAATATTGTAGGAAATATGCCACCCGACGGCATTGGATACTTCAATTACCTTAACGATCTTGTAAGGCACTATGGCTTGGAGGACTTTATCAGATTTGAGAATAACGTGAGGTTTGATAGGCTGCTCGACCTCATGCGTAGGTCAAAGGTCTATGTTCACCCGCTACCCGGAGAACCCTTTGGCATATCCACTGTGGAAGGGATGAGCGCAGGCATAATTCCAGTCGTTCCAGATATAGGAGGGCATACAGAATACGTCCCCGCAAGGTACCAATTCCATACCTTTGGGCAAGGAGTAGAAGCCGTGGCAGCAGCGCTTGCTGCACCTGCATCAGAACGGATCAAGTTAAGCCATTCTATACAAAAGTACTCTGTTACAAACTATGTCAAGAAATTCCAACAAATACTGGTCGAAGTCATGGATATCGACAAAAAGCCTTTGGAATCAAAGCCTGTGATTTCACTTTCAAAGAGACTACCAGAATCCATGGCTGCCTGACCTAGCAAGCACTCGTATACACATATGCCGTGTCAAGTATCTGGTCAGTGGTCCAAAGGGTCGGCAAGGTGATGGTGCCTATAAGTTTCAGACCAAAGCTTGCAATGATATTTCCCCATCCCCAGCCGGTCCTGTCTCTTGTGAGAGACTTCATGACATGGCTTCCCATGAAGTTAAAGCCAGCATTGTGCTTCATCTTCTCAACTGACAGCACTTGCCGGATGACGCTGTTTGCAAGCATTTCTCCCATTTCTGGCAGCCCCGAGATAAAGAATATCGGTTTTGAGAGTTCTAAGCTGCCATAATCAAAGCGCGTTGCATCTGCCCTTATTGCGTTATACTTTATGCCTGTGCTAGACGATACTGCATTTTGCAGCTCGACAAGCTCTTCGTCGATTTCTATTCCGTATGATTCAATTCCTAGAAGACTTGCGCAATACGCTATTCTCCCATCGCCGGAACCAACATCGACCAACTGATCAAACCCAAGCGACTTTGCTTCCAGAGCAAGCGTATAGGCAGACAGCATCCACGTAGGGTAGAATGGTTGGTAGCTTGTGTCATATTTTTTACTGCTCAGCCAATAATTATTGATATCGCCTTCGTAAATCCTGCATTTTAATCCATAAATCGCTGCATCATGTGACCTGAAGTACATAGGATTGGATGTTACAAACCTGTGTAGCGAGTCAAGCATGTTATTGCCAATAGGCAAAGACTTAGAGTAGTATAGAGGTACGATTTCAGTGAGCAGGCCTATCCTACTTTTGTAGCCCCGCACAAATTGGTTCTTCAGGAGGGCTACTGCTTCTGCGAGGGAATCATCAATTCTCATTTCTTTTTCTCTCAGTAGACTGATTCTGCACTTGGACGCAAACCCCTTCTGAAGCTTTTATGGCCACATTCTTTACAATGATAGAGCCTTCTGCGCTTGTAGGTATAGATGGTTTCCGGATCCTCGACTATTTCATGACGTGTCTTTGCCATGCAGCGGTCACAAAAGCGAAGCTCTGTTGACATAATGTATATACCTGTGTAGTAATTCTGTGCACTGCCAGATATATATCGTAGATTTAGACTCACACGCACTGGACAATCTAGTCTAAATGTTCTATGAAAAAAAGCAACATGACGTCACCTGCAACATCTTGTGCCACCTCTATTCCCAGATTAGAAGATTATAGAGAAAAATAGACCTTATTGTTAATATGCCAGAATCACAATTTTTTCTTGCATAGCAAGAAATCGAGGACAAAATTACACTTCATCATCTTCTCCGATTGTGCCTTACCAGTTCTCATAATGCATTGTAAAAGTAAATTTTTATAACTCAATGAATTGCCATGACTCTGTAGTCATGTGGTCAAGTGTAGTGCTGTTTATACTCACTTTTGCTGTCCTTGGGCTTTTGCTTGGATTTGCAGCAGTTAACGATACAAACCAAGAGGGACAGATGGGCGAAGCTGTGATACGTGAAAACGTAAGTGACAATATAACGCAAGGAAGTCAGTCTAGCAGCCCTGATGCTAATGAAGAAAGCGGTTAATAAAAAAAGCGCTCCTAACCTAGATCTCTTACTTTCTCAGTTTCTTTGCCAGAAGCTCTGGCACTTCTGCGGGGCGCTTTGCAACTGGTACGTTTGCGCTTGCATAGTTGGCGACTTTTGATTCTGCAGAACCATAGTTGCCATACACTATTGCACCAGCATGCCCCATTCTCTTCTCCTTTGGAGCTGCTCGTCCTGCAATGTATGCGATAACAGGCTTGATGAAGTTTGTCCTTATAATATACTGAGCCAACTGCTCCTCGGCGTCTCCGCCTATCTCACCTACTACCACTACTGAGTCGACGTCATCTCTATCTCTGACAAGCTCAAACGCTTCAATAAGATTTGTGCCATTTATCGGATCACCTCCAATTCCAAGGCACAACCTCTGGCCAAAGCCCTTGCTTGTTAGGTTGTATGAGACATCATACATCAGCGTTCCACTACGAGAAAAAACCACGGTGGTTCCTGCCTTGAATGGCTGAGCGGGCA
>JAICHI010000153.1 GCA_025922735.1 Nitrososphaeraceae archaeon
GCTTCATCTTGACTATTGGAGTCGCAAGGTCAAAACCAAACTTTCTGCCTACGTCGCGCAGCATTGCAGATCGAAATGTTGCAAAGTGTCCAGTCCATGGCTTTATAGCTCCTTCTATTATGCTCTTTGACTTGTCTGGTATTATCAAATCTGGATCGAATTCAATTTTGATGCCAAGTCCATTGCATTCCCTGCATGCTCCAAATGGCGAGTTAAATGAAAAGGTTCGCGGCTCCAAATCTCCAAGTGAAATGCCGCAGTGAGGACAGGCATTTCTCTGCGAATACATCGTGTCCTTGTTGTCAACTGAAACAACAACAACCCCTCCGCCTACCTTGAGTGCAGATTGTATCGAGTCAAAGAGCCTACTCTTTTCTTGTGGCGAGGGCTTGAGCCTGTCTACGATCACTTCTATGGTGTGCTTTTTCTGCCTGTCGAGCCTTGGATAATGGGGCTTTTCTTCTTCATCCTCCTCCTCCTCGTCGAGCCTCGTTACCTCTCCATCCAGCCTGATGCGAGAGAAGCCATCCTGCTTGAGTTGATCGAATAATTTTTCGTATGTTCCTTTCTTGGCCTGTATGACTGGGCCTATGATCATAACATTCTTCCCTTCCGCTGTTTTCATTATAGTTTCTGTGATCGAGTCAGCTGACTGGCTGGCTATTTTGCTGCCACACTTGGGACAATGAGGTATACCTATTCTTGCAAACAGCAGACGCAGATAATCGTAAATTTCTGTCACCGTGCCAACAGTCGAGCGTGGGTTCTTGCTTGTCGTCTTTTGCTGTATAGATATCGCTGGAGACAAACCATCGATTGAATCAACGTCGGGCTTGTCCATCAATTCTAAAAATTGTCTTGCATAAGCCGATAGTGATTCCACATAACGTCTCTGACCTTCTGCATATATCGTGTCAAATGCGAGTGTAGATTTCCCAGAGCCAGACAGGCCCGTGATGACTACCAGCTTGTTCTTTGGTATTTCGACATTAATATTCTTGAGATTGTGCTGTCTTGCTCCTTTGATTATTATATAGTTGTGCATTATGACACCTTTGAGAATGCCGGCTCGCCAAGAACCTTTCTTATCTTATCCAGCTTTTCGCGAAACATTATTGCCTTTTCAAACTCTAGCTCTTCAGCAAACCTCTTCATGGTGGCCTCTGTCTCTACAGCGAGTTTGAACAGGTCCTCCTTTGCCATCGACTTTATCTCTACATCAACATCGGCAATTTCCTTAGCACTTTCTGGGACTGGCTTAACTATTGTCTTTGGAGTTATCTTGTTTCTCTTGTTGTATTCCAGTTGCTTTTTGCGCCTGCGTTCGGTTTCTTCGAGTGCTTGCTTCATAGACTGAGTAATATGATCTGAATACATTATGACAGTGCCGTCAAGGTTTCTTGCTGCTCTACCAAATGTCTGAATGAGGCTGGTTGTGTTGCGCAAGAATCCCTCCTTGTCTGCATCAAGGATTGCAACAAGGGAAACTTCGGGGATGTCAAGGCCTTCTCTCAGCAGGTTAATGCCTACTAGCGAATCAAACTCGCCAAGCCGCAGCTGCCTTATGAGTTCTGTACGCTCAAGACCCTCAATCTCTGAGTGGAGATAACGTACGCGCACTTTGTTTTTTGCAAGAAATTCTGCCAAGTCTTCTGCCATTCTCTTTGTCATTGTCGTGACAAGCGTCCGCTGGTTCTTCTTTGCCCTATTCTTTATCTCCTCTATCAAACCTTCCATCTGATTCTTAGTGGGCCGGATCTCAACTTTGGGGTCTACAAGCCCCGTAGGACGGACTAGCTGCTCGATGACCTGCAAGCTACTCTTTAATTCATAGGGACCAGGTGTAGCCGATACAAAGATCACATTCTTGAGGTAATTCTTCTCAAACTCTTCAAACTTGAGCGGACGGTTGTCGAACGCACTTGGAAGGCGAAAACCATAGTCAATTAACATCTTCTTGCGAGTATAGTCGCCGTTGTACATGGCATGCAACTGCGGTAATGTAACATGTGACTCGTCAATTACTAGCAAAAAGTCATCGCCAAAAAAGTCGAGCAGGCAGTAAGGTGGCTGTCCAGGTGCCCTGCCGTCCAAGTGACGCGAATAATTCTCAATTCCAGAGCAATAACCAAACTCCTCTATCATCTCCAGATCGTATTTTGTGCGCTGTATAAGCCTCTGTCTTTCAAGTTCTGATGGCAGGCTTGGAAGCCAGTTCTCCAGCTCGCGCTTGATTGAGGCAATAGCTCTATTGCGTGAATTGTCGTCGGTAATATAGTGCTTGGCTGGAAATATCTTGACTGCATTTACGTCGCGCAATTTCTTCATAGTGACATGGTCATGTATGCTTATGTGCTCAATCTCGTCACCAAACATTGAGATCCGGATAATGTCATCAGAATATCCTGGGATGATATCAATCGTGTCACCCTTGACCCGAAGACTGCCTGGCACAAGCGACACGTCATTTCGCTCATAACGCGCTTCAATAAAATTGTGAATTAGCAATTTGCGGTCGATTGTCATTCCTTTTGTTACTGAAATTGCATTTTTCTCCCATTCTTTTGGCGAGCCAAGGGAATAGATGCACGACACTGTAGACACAATTATTGTGGGCTCGCCAGACATCAACATAGCAGTCGCTTCCAGCCTCATCTTCTCTATCTTTTCATTCACCTCAGTGTCCTTTTCGATATAGGTGTCTGTCTGAGGGATGTAACTTTCAGGCTGATAATAGTCGTAAAAGCTTACGAAATAGCCAACATTATTTTTCGGGAAAAACTCTTTGAATTCTGCATACAGCTGCGCTGCAAGGGTCTTGTTATGAGAAATCACAAGCGTATTCTTGTTTGCACTTGCAATGACATTTGCAATTGTAAATGTCTTGCCGCTGCCAGTCACTCCGAGGAGGGTCTGACGTCCACCCTTTCGCACGCCTCTGATGAGCTGCTCTATTGCTTCAGGCTGGTCTCCGCTAGGCGGAAAGGCATCTTTTGCCAGAGTAAAGCCTGTAGAGCTGGTAAGCAAAGTGCTAGAACACCTATTTTCTTAACGCGCTTATATGGCTAATGCTTCAATCTCATTATCCTTGTGCTTATACTCTGTTCGCGCGTTTGGTAATATCTGTCCGCCTGGATCTATGAGACTTACTTGTATGACTACCATGAGACAATCCTGCGGAGGACATCTTCTGTAAGTCATATCGTATTTTGTGATTACTGCGGTGTCTGTTATGACGCTAGCCTGCCATGCAAGAATGACGAAATCCCCTCGATACTCGCTCAGAGTGTCCAGATTGCAACTTCGTAAACGGTACTTTTGAGCCTAAAAACGCCGCCATGTCCTGAAGCCCCACTAACTGATGGGATTATTAAATTCAGTAGTTTTTTATTAATTTCTCTGGTGTTCGGGACACTTCAGGCAAATTTATTTTGAAAGATCCTCCTTGAATTTCAATACCGTCGATGCTACCTTTGCAGGATTTCGTTCCCCTGTATCATAATATTCCATCGTATTTTTAGCCCAGTGGAAAATTTGAGAATGGCATGGATTCTTTTGTCATCCGAGCCAGCTGCCTTATATTTGATATAAGTGTCTTTTGAGCTGCCAGCTTGAGCCATCAAACGAATCTTTCTATTCTATTCATCTACCGAAGAACTTTTGTTCAACTACAGTGCTATGTAGAGGTATGGGCAGCAGCAGCCTTGACATTCCTAGAGTAGGCAAGCGCGAATTCCTGGATTTTCTGCAAGATGAGGGTAAAGTGCGACTGGACGATTATGTTGAGGGCGCAGTTGAGGTCGCCGAAGAAGTCCATTCTGACCAAATGCGCGAAGACGGGACTTCGCCGTTCCTTGAAACCCACACGTGGCCAGTCACGATGGATGTGGTAAGGCATTATCGCTCAGTCAATCGCAATATCACAAGCGTGGAAATTGCAACCGCAATTCTCCATGACGTCATGGAAGACGACGAGAGAATCTTGAATCTACATGAATCCAAGTCATACGGATTTGAAGCGTATCTTGCATACCGGTTTGGCAGCAGGATCCGCGACATTGCAACTGAACTGAAGATCAAGCCCCTTGAAAACTATCCGGGAGCAAACGATATAGAGCGCCAGCTGGAGCGCTTTTTAGA
>JAICHI010000154.1 GCA_025922735.1 Nitrososphaeraceae archaeon
AAGAGTAGAATGACTATTGCAATCATAGGGGCTATCCTAGTAACAGTAGGTATGGCAGTTGTACCTGCACTTGGATAACCCTTGGAACAACTTCTGCCTTACTCCGCCAAATGCTGATTCTATCAGCTAAGACCACCACCCAAAAAAGTGTCGTCGGAGTCGGCCAACCTTGAGACTGGCAGTAATAATTTCTTGGCAGAGACATTATACACCTGTGTGGAGTATAGTCTTAGCACAATCAAAACAAAATCTTGCAGTATGTGCACCATCCCCTCTGTCCTCAAGAACTGGTATTGCCATCCGACGATTCAGTCTTCCACAATTATTGCATTTTCCCTCATACATGAATTCGGTCATAGTTTTGACGCATGATACAAAATCTTATACTTTATCTATCCAGCTTTTGCTGTTGAGAGGATTATGGATAAATGCTACACATTGCTGACTAAAAAAAGACGCTCATAATTTGAGACATAAATCAGGGACCGGTCTTTCATTTTCGCTTGCGAATTTTTCTATCAAGTTTTTTCTCCCTTCTTCGTCAGGCGGTAGATTTAATAAATTTTCTTTCACAGCTACTTATGTTGAAGCGCTAGATGATCTAGCCTTCATACGCTATGTAGGATCAGTGAAGTGTTACTGATTTGCTCGCTCCAGTCGTTATGATAGTATAAGGTTTTATTCAATTGTTCGCCTGATTACTTCTCTAATGATTTGCTTGGTTGCTGAGCTGGAATCTAGTTTCTAGTTACTTGGCCTGACGCAAACAATAAATTGATTGACAACACACATATCAAGATAGTGCAAAGCGATAACAGAATTCCAAGATGGCTTGTAGAAAACGACCCTTCATGGGAGAAATCTATTGATTCAGACCTTGGGAGTTTACGGTGGACGAAGAAGGGCAGCCAGATACAGGCGGTATGTAATCCAACCAGCATTTTTTGTGAAATTATTGGCCAAACGGATCAGGTGGGCAATAATATTTCAGATCTTGCAGGCAGAACTCGCATGGACAGACATGCAACACATGTATCAGGCATTGGCGACATCACAAAATATCTTTCAAGCAGATACCTGAACCCTGGTATAAATGGACAACCGCGATTTGACATGCGGAAGACTACTACCAAGGAGTGATGTTTTTTTCTGTTGTGTGTCATATCTAGCAAATCTTGTAATCGATACACCGGAAGAACTTAAAGTCTAGATGCATTTCAAGCGATCCAAGGTTCATATTTGACAACCTAGGGAATTAATAATTCTTGCATGGCAATTCCCCCCGACCCTTCTCTCTCTCAGCTACGACAAAATTATTTATTCAATGAACACCACAACCAGTGATTATCCATTGTCACTAGCAGATTCATTCCAAAAGCTGGCCAAAGAAGCAGTCAGACTTGTTAAAGAAGATGTCAAGGTGGTTGGGTTAGGCAGTGGAAGCACAGTCAGTTTCATTGTAAGGGAGATAGCTAGGCTTCCAGGTAAAGAATCAATTGAATATGTGCCAACTTCGCTGCAAATCAAGCTGGAGGCGGAAAAAAGCTCGCTTAGGATCGCTGATGAAAATAGGATTCCGCATACTGACATCGTTTTTGATGGTGCTGATCAGATAGATAAGAAATTTAATATGATAAAGGGAGGGGGTGGAGCATTGTTACGAGAAAAGATCCTAATTTCTGCAGCGAAAAAAGTGGTGATTGTGGCTGACGCGTCCAAGTTTGTACCGTCATTCAGCCGGTCGGTGCCGATCGAAGTGCACCCAATGGCACGCTCAGTCGTCTCAAAAAAGCTTGCGGAAATGGGGGGACAACCGATGCTTCGCACACTTGACAAGGGCTACCCTCTTGTAACCGAAAACGGAAATTTCATCTTGGATACGTCTTTTCCTTCAATCCTTGATCCAAAAAAGATGGAGGTGGAGTTGAAGATTATCGCCGGGGTGCTCGAAGTAGGACTATTTACAAGAAGGGCAGATATTTACTACAAGGCCAAAAATGACGGCTCATTTGAGACGATATCATTTCAGCGAAGCTGATAGCTTTAGCACATTTTTTTGGGATGATATTTTGGTATGGCTAGATTTGGGATGAGCAAACGAACGCTGAGCAGATTTTTCCTACTGTGTCCCATGATCTGACAGACTATGCAGTGTGTAAATGCAATAGTTGTTGTCCAAGCTACATCATCATAGGTCGTGACGCAAGCGCTGGCTGGCATATCATCTTAACAAGATGTCGCCTTTCAGATATGGTTGTGTCATTATGGTCTCTATATTGATTGCCTATACATATGGTTGTCGAAAACACAAACAAGCTATAGCGGAGTAAAGAGAAGGTTAGACTTAGTGAGTGGTAAAAAATGGCCGTGGAATAAATTCTCCATGCCCAAGCGCTTCGTTAGCTACCTGGCCGTCTTCCATAATCATCTTACCTCTCACAATGGTCATGACAGGCCAGCCCCGCAGCTTCCAACCATCGTAAATGGTATAATCAGAGTACGACTGCAGCAGGTCAGGAGTAACAGTCTTTTCAAGATCCAGGTCAACTATCGTCAGGTCTGCATCTGAGCCTGGCTCGATCGTCCCTTTCTTTGGGTATATGCCAAATATCCTTGCGGTGTTGTAGCTTGTGACTTCGGCGACCCTCTCTATGCCGATTCTATCCTCATTCACGCCTTGGCTCAGGAGAACCGGCAGCATTGTAGCAATGCCCGGAAAGCCGGAAAGAGCTGACCATATATCGCCTTTTCCCATTTTCAATTCAAGACGATTGGCAACATGGTCAGTACCAATTGTATCGACAATTCCATTTCGCAAGGCAGACCACATGCTCTGCAGATCACTTTTCGAACGTATGGGCGGCGTCACCTTACCCATCAACTTGCCAAACTCAGTGGTATGTGTCAAGTAGTGAGGGCAAGTTTCTATGTAATAATTGGATCGACCCTTCTCCCTCTCGGCAAGTATCGCGTTGATTGCAGCGGTTGAGCCGACATGCACAAAGTACAGGTTGGCATTACCGCTCTTTCTCCCAAGGTCTGAGATCTTGGCAATGCTTTGTGCTTCAGAATAGGGGGGCCTGCAGTAAGACCATGCCTCAAGACCGGCCATTCCTTTTTCCTTCGCTTTGCGCATATGCTCAGAACAAATTACAGGATTTTCTGCGTGCACCAATATTGTGGAATGCACCCTTGCAGCCTCCTTTACTATTGACGACATTAGTTCATCTGTCATGTCGACTTGTTTCTCACTTATTCCATAGGTCCCAGGCTCCAGATCCATATGGATGCGATTGAGGTCAGCTCCTAGGTTCATGTAGATTTTCAGTGAACTAACGCCCAGCTCCTTGAGGTACAGAATATCCTTGACCTGATCCGGCCGGAGGATCGAGGCGTGAATAGAGTAATCGATATAATGATTGCCTTTACTTGCGTGCAACTGTTTGATCATGTTACTGTTGCAATAGCCATCAAAAAGCCTCAGCATCCTTATCATTGAGGTGACACCACCTACAGCAGCTGATCTTGATTCTGTCTTTGCAGCATCGTTGATCGGAGTGTAGACACCATAATGTACGTGAGGGTCGATTGCACCAGGCAGCACGTATTTTCCACGGGCATCTATTTTTCTTGAGGCAGAAATACTATTAGCGGAATTAACAAGTGACTTTATCTTGCCATCCTCAATCATTATATTTGTATCAGCTATTATTCCCACTTTAGGAATGACGGCAGAAACATTCATGATTAGGAGATCACACGAGTTCTGCATCTAGGGCCTGATAGATTGTCAGGCACCATAATATCCTATGCCTCATTCTGGATGTTTTATATTGGGATTTGTTAGGCTGGATAGCTAGTGGGGGCTGGTAGTTCAGGGGTAGTAATGCTCGCTTCGCAAGCGAGAGGTCGCGGGTTCAAATCCCGCCCAGTCCATACTTTACTTTTGAGAGGTCGCGGTAGCGATTTTGAATTCAAATAATGCCAATTCAAAACAAAAAGCGAAGCTTTTTCCAACAAGGCAAGAGTTGTTTCTTAAGAAAAATATTAAGAAGATTTTCTTAGCAAGAAACAGAATGCGGTGAAATTCTTAACATTAGGAAATTTTTGTGAAGAATGAATTTTTATCCAAATC
>JAICHI010000155.1 GCA_025922735.1 Nitrososphaeraceae archaeon
AACAAAGTAACACTTCCTCCTCCCACCGCTCATCATTCTCAATTGAAATTCTCATTTTGGATTCAAATGAATTTTTTCTAAATCCCGACGGGCCCGCATTAATTTTCATTCCAATATTCTAGTGTATCATATATTTACTCACGTAACTTAAACAGTTGTTTTGTCATTATAGGCTCTCCGTTATCTGCTATAGAGTCGAACAGTTATGCCATCCATGTCGCGCAAGAAAACAGACTTTGATGATTCATTCGATTGTCCATATTGTGCTGGCATCTCGATCTTGTATTGTGTGAGCTGTTCTGCCGTCTTCTCATATTGCTCATTGTTCGGAAGTTCGATGCCAAAATGGTTCAATCCAACATGTTCTGATGAAGCTGGCTGAATGTTGGTTCCAAGCCAAATATTCGTTGCAATATGGTGATGATATTTACCTGCCGCAAAAAAGTAAGCGCCAGAATATGTTGCCGTCAAGTTCAACCCAAGGATTTCGCGATAGAACTTCATAGCTTTTGCAAGGTTTCGAACATGGAGGTGAACATGGCCTATTTCTGTCTTGGCAGGCATCGCTTTCCACCCTGAGGCTGTCGATTCTCTTAGCAGGTCTTCCGTATCCAGCCTATCTGTTGCCATCCTCACCCGGCTTCCGTCCCATTCCCATTGTAAAGATGGCTTGTCGCGATAGATTTCTATACCAATGTTGTCAGGATCGCGAATATAGATCGACTCGGAAACCAGATGGTCGGCCAAGCCATCAAACCGTACCTCACCGCGCCTTTGGCTCAAGTTTTGAAGCATGTCTGCTAGATATTTTCTCTCCGGAAGTAATATTGCAAAGTGATACAGCCCTGCCCTTCTGATTGTAGACATGCTGGTCTTGTAGCCTGCTTCTGTTGCCTCTTTTGCCTGCAAAAGTTCTACAAGATAGGATGGATGTCCATCCACAGAAAGCAGTGACCTTTCATTGGAGGTTCTGTCCACTTTCTTGAACCCAAGAACCTTTTCATAAAAGTCAAGTGACCTGTCTATATCGGAAACATTCAGGCTCACATCGCCAATTCTTGTGGCTGGATGGATATTGAAATCAGGCTGTGCAGAAGTCAGGTTGTCGCTCATGGTATATCAATTGTAAATGCGGCAAATTGCCTAATAAGTCTGGTAGTCTTTGTGCACCAAGTCAGTAAGGAGAACTATATCAGGTAGTTGCCGCCGAACTAATGCTTTCTTGAATGCATATTATGTTAAGTTGATAACTTCACTAATAGTAGTATAGGAAGGCTGGTCGGGACTTAATAATGTCTCATTTTTTAAGTAGTTGCTATAAGTGCCATTCAAAAGTAATACCTGTTCGCTACGAGGAATGCAGTCTTTTTGTAGTTTGAATTCTCTAAAATATTACAATGAGTGTCGAAGAGAAAAAGGCAGGATTGGCCTGTACTCACTTTGGCTATTTGGACACTTTCCCCTTGTTGTTGCGATCACATCGGTTGGGATTGGATTAGGACATATTACATCAAACGCATATGAGCTAGCCTTAACATACTCTGAACAGTGGCTTGTCTGTGGCAGTGTAGCATTGTCTTTGGGTGCTCAAGGGATATTACACATCTCATCTGCATATTATTACTTGTATGCTGGCTCTACTCAGGATTATCGCACCAGTAGAAAATGGGCAACATATAGAATAATTTCGGCCGGTATTATATTCTTCTAATTCCCATTTTACGTATCCCGTTGTCACCATTTTTGCTTGTCTGTATTTTGGCTGCCATTTGTACTGCACAAATAGTTATAGGTTTAAAGCAGCATCCTTATCATCGTCGACGTCGGGTCTTGAAATGATTTTTCGTATGCAGTCACCGTTTCACAAGAAAAAAACTAGATTCTCCTATCAATATATACCATACCTAAATTAACAACGCCTTTCGTCAGATAGTCTTTAAGTAAGATAGAGTGAAAGATTCAATCCAGTCATATGGATACTGCTAGAAAATCAGTTAGTCCTTTCAGTTCTCTATTTGCAGGTAGCGAAGCAGCTAAGGTAATAGACTTTCTTTTATCTACAGAACAACATAAGACAATGGCCGAGATTCATGTGGGTACTCAGGCATCTATGAATATGGTAAACAAAATAATCGAAAACCTCTTAGACATTGATGTAGTTGGCATCGGTGCAAGAAGGGTAGAAGATCTAGAAAATAAGGATAAAACCAAAGAGGAAAATACATACTACATAAGAGACGATACTGATACCGGCAAGGCAATAAGGGACCTATGGTATCATTTGAAGCGTGTGCTTGAAACAGAAGAATTTGATTCTTTTCCTGAATAAAAATACAAAAAAGTTGTTTTGGCAATCGAAGTGATTATTTTTGCAGCCAATTTTTGTCTGTATTACCGATGTGTGCCATTTGTTTCGCTGCTTTTGATATTTCGTTTTCTATCTATCTATATATGGTGAATTGGCCTGGTTGGTTAGGTAAATATTACTAACTCAGTCAGATATTCCTACCATGTATTAATACTTCAAAGTTGAATAACTGTCCGGTTGAGCAATCAAACCGAACAACATCAATTCATAGATGCTTCTGACACAAAAGATGTTCCTCCGGGAAAGATGAAACATGTCGAGGCAGAAGAAAAAGAAATACTACTTGCCAATACAGATGGCAAAGTGTATGCGCTCTGCGATAGGTGCAGTCACATGAACGCTCCACTTTCGATGGGTACTCTGAATGGAAAGGTTATAACATGCCCCATGCATGGTGCTAGGTTTGATGTTACAACCGGGAAAAAGGTAGGAGAACCAATGGCTCCAGATCCATCAAAGTTCCCTGAACCAATACCAGAGGGTTTGCAAAAGATGTTTGCACGTAGTGCCGAAATCATGTCCAAGGTAAAGACATACGACCAGCCAACCTATGAAACAAGGGTCGAAGGAAATAGAGTCAAAGTAAGAATGTGATTCCATGCAAGTTGGAATTGATAGCTTCGCAGCAGCATTCGACGAGACCAGCCGCGCGGTTAACCCATCTGAGCGTTTGCAGGACTTGGTCAAACAAATCGAACGCGCTGATCAGGTAGGGTTGGACGCGTTTGGAGTCGGCGAACACCACCGCCGGGACTTCCTCGATTCGGCCCCTGCTGTCATCCTAGGAGCTGCAGCCGCGCGTACGCAACGTATACGTCTCACTAGTGCGGTAACGGTGCTAAGTGCCGCCGACCCAGTACGGGTGTTTCAAGAATTCGCAACGCTCGATCTGCTGTCGCAGGGCCGCGCAGAGATGGTCGTAGGTCGTGGTTCATTCGTCGAGGCATTTCCTCTGTTCGGCCTGCGATTAGAAGATTACGACTCGCTTTACGCAGAGAAGCTCGATCTACTGCTGAAGATTCGTGACAATGAGCACGTCCACTGGTCTGGCGAATATAGGCCTGCGCTGACTGGACAGGGAGTCTACCCAAGGCCCTTGCAGAACCCTTTGCCGATATGGGTGGGCGTTGGTGGAACCCCAGAATCATTCGTCCGTGCCGGAGTGCTTGGACTCCCCCTGATGGTCGCAATCATAGGCGGCGAAACGCGCCACTTCCGGCCACTTATCGATCTCTACAGAGAAGCTGGGAGGCGAGCTGGACATTCACCCGATCAGTTGAAGGTAGGCATACATTCGCTAGGCTATGTCGCAGAGACGACGCAACAGGCAGCCGATGACTTCTTTCCAGGCTACGCACGTGCCTTCACAGACGTTGGGAAGGAACGCGGATGGCGTCCGGTGACGCGCGCGGACTTTGACGCTCAGCGAGGGCCACAAGGTGCACTGATCATCGGTGATCCAGATGAGGTGGTTAAAAAGATAATTCGGCATAGCAAAGCACTCGGTGGCATCTCCCGTATCACTTTTCAGATGAATGCAGCGTCATTGCCTCACGTGAAGATTATGCGGGCTATCGAATTGTTGGGGAGACGCGTCGAGCACGCACCTCATGATGACCAAAAAGACAACACTTAGGTATGGTCGCGTCATTTAGCTCCGCCCAAATTCTAGCAGGTCCGATTTATGCAGCTATGCCTCGCATGGAACACATTACCTTTGAGTTCATGCTTGGCTTCCTGCTCGCGGTTGGA
>JAICHI010000156.1 GCA_025922735.1 Nitrososphaeraceae archaeon
GAGCATTTACCTCAATGTCTTATTGGATCGATTAGTGTTGGAGGCAAAATTGACTGTAACAGTTACCAAAGCTTCATCTACCATAAAGAAAACCAGAGGGTTTAGATTTATCTATCGGTTAGGAATGCCTACTGCGTCTATTTTTCTAATCTTAGCATTGACCTGTGCGACAAACAATTTTGGAAATATATTTGCAGAGGCTCAAAGCTCTTCTAGTGCCATTCAAGATGGACAAAATGTCAATGAAGAGATCCAGACTTTTCAATTTGATGGAGCAATAGGAAGTCTGGTTACCGATCTCCTAAATTCCACATTAAGGCAAAATGCTAGCGATTCGGTGCCAATTTACGTGCTTGTCGGCAACTGGTCGATGGATGTTGTAAATGGTAATGTAAATTATCTTCAGGTTGATTTCATAATGGGCCTTGATAATGGCACGCAAATGCAGGTTTACTCTATTGAAAATTTAAGAAACATAGTAATACCATCGCCAACGCAAGACGCTGGATTAAATTCAAACCAGGAGCTTTCAAGTGGTTTAGTTTTGAGCGCTACAAACAATTATAGCCTTTCGCTATTTGGGTATGTTGATGTACTGACTGGTGATACAATAGAATGGGAAAATGTTCCCGTATCTATTAACATCTTCAATGGTAACATAATTAGCATTTTATTATATCCCTCAGATACTGACAATCGTTTCAAAGGGCAACCCATCTTTGGTGTGGTAACAGGGATTCTTGACGCAAACAATGAGCCCGTTAAGCCCTCTATATGGACTACTGCTACATAGAAAGAGCGGGGAATTTTTGAGAAATATGCATACACACACAGAGTTTCAGCAAAGGATCTTTGACTTAGTTTCTCCCCTTGACTGGCCAATGCCTATATCGGATATTGCATTTAGACTATTAGCAAAATCTCTTTTACTGCTATCACGATTTCGTACAACTATTATCACCATTATTCTCCAATCAGCTGCAGTATTATTTTGCGGTCCCTTGGTCTAGTATCCATCTCTAGCAATACTATTTGCTGCCAAGTACCAAGCATCAAACCCTTATTTTTAAATGGCACCGTAAGACTCGGTCCTAGCAAGGACGCACGTACATGGGAGTGTCCATTTCCATCGTGCCATGTATTGTCGTGCTCATATATTATTTCACTTGGTGCAATTCTGGCAAGCATTTCTGGGAAATCTTTCTTGAGACCCGGCTCATATTCTATGGTTGTTACTGCTGCAGTTGATCCTGATACAAAAATTGCAACAATACCATCTTGAAGCCCGCTTGCCTTGATAGCTTCATCAGTTTGGCGTGTAATGTCAATCATATCGTTTTCACCATTTGATCTTACAGTAATAGTCTTTGTAATAACTGACATCTATTACAACAGGAATTAAGGCCTTTATTTTGCTTTATGATGATCTAAGACTTTTTGATGAGGATCCTCGAATAAATGTCAAATCATCATCATCATCATAATCATCATTTGCAAAAACACAAGAAATAATATTCTACTCCACTTCTAATTTGCCTAAAAAAATTCTGCACACGTGAGTACTAAAGTCAATATGCTAATGATTGAGAGGTTTTTTAGAATGCAAGGATACGGTTCTTAAATTTGCTATCATTACATTGGGCCAACAACTACCCTAATCATCTGCATTGTAGAGAGTTCGGATATGAAGAATATTTCCATCTGAGTGGGATTTTGCTATCAGTGTCTCATCCCCTGACCGCTTCCGCTGAAAGGAAATAGTCATTTACCGAAGAACGCTTTGACGTTTGGTCTATATAAGTAGTAGATAACCACAACATGTATGATTATACTAATAATTGCTCCGGCATTCCCAGTAGCAATTGAAACAATAGCCACTACAATGCCTATCGCTGATAGTATCAAAGTAATAGTCCAGGCCCATCCCCTGCCTATCCACAAACCATAAGCCATAACCAAGTACGCAATGCCTAGGGCTAACAAAATAATGCCAATTCCAATTATAAGAAGAAATAGCCCACTAGCAAGAAATATTAGCCCGCCAATAGCTGTCAGTATTGCTATAAGTGTAACGCCCAAAGGCCTTTGTTTTTGGCTTTCCATCTATCTAACGCTCTATTTATTTCAGTGATATGACATGCACTTGGAGTTTAATGTATACAGATGATGACAATTGAGTCTAATTGTTTTGCAAAGATCTCTTCTTTTCTGCTGCCTTATATAGATTGGAAGCTTTCCACCATGCAGCCTGTTCGTAGTTATTTACAGAAAGAGCGACTATTATTGCTAGAGAGAGGTTTACATTGAAAGGAGTGTTTCGTATGAGTGAAAAGTCTTGCAGTATATATATGATTGAAGGGCAACACTCTACATAAGTGACAGAGCTAATATCAGAGACTCATACATTCTATGCGCTCGCATTTCAATGTATCTCATATTCATAGGCAATTATTCCTCCAAATGCAGCTCCACGAACTAGATCGATAGGATTTCCTACAATTAATCCCACGACCCCAGGGAATAAGATTCTTCCAAACCATGGTTCTGTAGCTTTTGCAATTCTATTTCTAGCTTTAAATTAATAATATACATATGTGTGCCGCAGCAGACAACAACAATATTTCCTTTCATCACTTTATGGCGGATGGATCGAATCCGGCTTTTCTTTACAGACATGTCACAAATTTATATGTCTTAGTTGGGATTGCATAAAGTAAAATCCTCTCATATTTTGAGACCGAAAATGCAATCTCTACTTCTTTTCTTTCAACGATCATCCTCTATGTAGCCAGCTCATGAGATATCATTGGAAGAGAAACATCATATCGAAAACTGATTTTGCTGTGCCCACCTAAGAATTCCTCATAAAAATGCCTGATTCTCATTTTCTTGAGTTTCGAATGAAGAATTCTGCAGCCCAAATTAATATTGGACTCATCTTTCGTTCCACAGTCTATGTAAATTAGCTTCATTTTCCTTAGGTTGTTCTGATAATCTACGATCATCCTTGTAGGATCGAGAGAAATCCAGCGCCTCCAAACATCTTCTTTTATCTCCCCTGTCTCCAGATCGAATGGAAAATCACATCCTAAATATCGAGATTGAGGGTTGGGAGAATAATGGGCTGCCATCCCTAGAATATTGAGAGCAGTCATATCATCGGGATCCTGATGCTTGTTTGGTTTCTGCCAAAACTCTTCAAACCATTTCTTAGGATCGCCATGATCTCCTCCAGCTCTTCTGTATACTTCAAGAGCTTTAGGAAAATCTGGGAGATAACAATACTCAAATGCGGAATCTCCGGAATGATCAACTATTGCTTGAAAGATGTCAGGATGACGCATTCCTAATACAAGAGAGCCATAGCCTCCGGAAGAATGTCCCATTACCACACGATTTGATATATTGTAGTTCTCGTCAACGAACCTAACAATTTCGTTGGTGATATAGTCCTCGTACATACCGGTTGCTGTTGAGTTGATATACTGGCTGCCCCCAAATTTAGTAAAGCAATCGACGAGGACGAGAATCATCGGACGACATTTCTTTTCTAAAATTAATCGATTCATTCTTGCCTCTATTGTTTCACTAAAAGGATCTAGATTCAGTAGCGCTTTACCAAAGCTGCCGTAAGCAGCTAGATAAATTATAGCAGTATATCCCTTAGAATTGGTCTGCGAATATGTTGGTGGAAGATAAACTATAACATCTCTAATATAGGGATCGTTAAGAGGATTTGACTTTAGGACATTGCTCTTAAGACTATGGAATACTATCCGGCCTTGTTGCATTTATTGCAATACAAGAAGCTGTGTCTCCCAAGGATTAAACTTTGCTGAGGCAGTTATTCACAGATTTGATGCTTCACTCCTTCAAGGTTTGTTGTCGATCCTGGCTACTCCATTCCGTATTCTATAAAGACCTGCCGAGACCGCTTGACGGGCCGCAATCCCAGCTACTAATGCTAGCGCCTTATTCTGCTGCCAAATTCATGCTATTTCGAAGGTCCAAATGACTTGATATTTCCATGCTCATAGATTCTCTATTTTGACTTCTGCAGTTGCAAACTCTTCCATCTTTAACATCCGTTATGGTCCCGTGAGGATTGC
>JAICHI010000157.1 GCA_025922735.1 Nitrososphaeraceae archaeon
AGCATAAAGAAAGAGCATCCAAGGATCAGTTGCTGCCATAGTTTCTAGAGTTATGTGGGTAGTCGTCGTAGTAGTCTGGTTCTGATCGGTTCCCACACATTCTATTATATCCAATTCTTTCTATATCACCTATTTTTTTGAAAGAATCCACCAAAAAGGACCGATATCGGAGCGGGTTCGGTGGGATTCGGACCCACGACATTTTAACCCAGCAAAATGTACTGACTGGTTAAGAGCCAGACGCTCTACCTGGCTGAGCTACGAACCCACAAAAAATTTGCAAACGAAAGCGGTATTTAAATTAAACTAGTTAACTACTGCGTTTCATGGCATACTAACATGTGAAGAATAATAATTTTTGGTGTCTAGAAATGTCAAAATTGAGCACAGAGTCATCTTTGCTACCGCACCAGGATAGGATGAGATAATTGTTGGTGGCCATCACTTCGTAGTTGTTAGTTTCTTAACCATTCACAGTTTTCCCTAAACCTAGTAGTCAAGTTCGTGTAACTACTATAACAATGCTGGAACCACCAACCTCACGTTCCACTGGAAACGCGTATGTAAAAAATATAAAGATAAAGATAAAGAGCTAAACGGTTCTAGCCGTCGTCTGCTGCTGACTCCGCTGGATTATCTTGACTATAGCTTCAGAGACAGAGCAGTTAAACCGTTCCTTTTCCTTCAGAATTTGTCTGTAGGCATCAAGCGTAATATACACTGGTATCGAGCCGGTGCCTTCAAGCAGTGCCTTGACCCTGAGTAAACCGTTTTCCATTCCTCTTTCAGCAACCTTCTTGAGCTTGACTTTATCCATAAAGCTGCCAAGAGGCCCCATAGGCATATCGTAATCTACTGTCATGCTAGTCTTGCTCTTGTTCTGATCTAGCTCTTCAAACTCGACTGTAATCTGCCAGCTCTTGAACGGGCCCTCAATCATCTTAGCTACAATCTTGCGCATAGGCACATAATCAATAGTTTCGCAGTCCCACTCAAGCTTTTTACCATCAAAATCTCCGCTTATCCTGAAAATAGTGCCAACCCCAAAACCGTTCTTGACTTCAACTGGGATTACATTGAGGCCCATATTCTCTGGGAACTGGTCAGCCATGTGCTCTGGCCTTGCAAAATATGTAAATACCTCGCTGATCGGAGCATTAATTTCCATGCTCTTCTGAATAACAGTCATTGCAGAACAAGAAAGCTGGCGCACTGAATTTAAAGGTTTTGAAAAGAAAAAAAAGGCGGGTCTAAACTAAGCCAGTGGATTGCCTGTGACTATCTCTTCAAGGCACTTTATGACATCCTGTTTTGTAACAGGTATTGGGTTATTGTCTAAATGTCCGCGGTCAGGCATGATATCGTCTGCTGCCTGATCGAGTGGCTTTTTTAGCTTGATAGGCTCAAACTTGAGCTTTTGGCATATTCTCTTAAAGCGTTCGTAATATATCGACTTGTTGAACTTATGGGCAACTGTGGTACAGGATGATAGGGCATAGCCGTGAGGTATGCCTTCATTTGAAAACGCGTATGAAAGCGCATGTCCCAGTGTCGTCGATGCGTTGCCAAATCCAATACCCGATAGCATTGCACCGTAGGGTAGAAGGTGATGTTTGTCATTGATTATCCCATCTTCAAGTATGTCAAACGCTTCTTTGCAGAAAAACTTCGTGAACGGGTTTGCAAGCTTGCTATCGTAGGCTTCAGAGGCTTGGGCTGCGGCATCGCAAGCAGAGTTTCTCATAATATTGAACGGGGTGCCAGGCAAAAAGTATGGATCCACAATTGCTGCGTCGGCAAGAAAAGCTTCATCTTGAAGGAGCTTTTTCTTGTGGCTAAAGCTAATTACTGCATATGTCGTCATTTCTGCTCCTGTTCCAAATGTTGTTGGGATCAATATCTTGGGCTTGCCTGTCAGCTTGCCGAGATATTTGCAAACGTCCAATGAGCTTCCGCCACCTAGGCCTATGTAGCATGAGATGTCCTTGCTCTCATACTCTTTTTGTATAGCTTCAACAGTTTCAATTGCGGGGTCGGGCGTTACCTTGTCATAAACCTCATAGTCCTTGATTCCCATGTAATCCAACCATTTATTATAAATGTCTGGAGTAGTTGTGGTAATGACAAGGGCATTATTTGGGTAGGGGAACTCTTTTGCAGCGTTTTCGCCAAACATTATCTTCTTTGGCATCATTACTTTCCAAGCCATCAGGTATTGGGTTTGTGCTCATGGTGTTTTATGTTTTACTAGCTAGGGTGAAACTTATGCCGTGATAATTATTGATTGATTGATTGAGTGATTGCTTATTATATTTGCTCTTTTAGCTGGCCAGCTAATTGACGCTTTTCTAGTCTCATAAGGTAAACAATGCCAATGATCGTAAAGACTTCGATACCCTTAGCAAGGATCCCGGCAACGCTAATGCTTTCTGCCTGGTCGTTTGGAGAAAGCGGGGGTGGCAAGATAACGGAGTACGCATATAGCCCAAGAAGGATGCCTGTGCCAACAAGTCCAAATAAATTGATGGCCACTTTCTTTTGGTGGTATTGATGGGCAGACTCGTTTGTACCCTGTCCGGTCAATGTCAAGAGAGTATATACTACACCATAAACTATCTGCATACCAGCTGCAACTAAAAGAAATATGCTGTATTCAATACGAAGCGATGCATGCTCTGCATAAACTGCAAGATGCACAACCCCTCCAGCTATTGCGGCTAGCATTATGATATACCTTGCAGTGTCTCTCTGCGCGCTCTTGGGGTATTTGCCACTTTTTATCATCCTTCTGTAATTCCAGGCTAGCACTCCACCAAGCACCGACAGAGGCAAGCTGATTGAGATTAACATCATCGCATTCCATATACTGCCAAGATTCTCGGTGATTGATACGTTAAAGATTGCCCTATCGCAGTTGCAGCCGGTATTACTTGACAGTGTTGCCCGTGGCGGATCAATGCTATTGGGGTTGACGGGATTGCCATCTTTTGCAACGCTGAGCACTATCTGATAGCTACCAAGTTCAGGAAAGTTGTAAAACACATGAAAGTCACCTATTTCCTGTTGTGTCCAAGGCCAAGCATTAAGACGCTCGCCTGTTTTTGCAGAATAGATCTCAACCATAGTATGGATATTGTATGTGTCTCGCCCATCATGGTCCTGAACGCTGAACATGACAGCAACAGGCTCGTTTGGGGCAGCATACTCAGGCTCTAATGCTTCGTAGGCATAATGGGGGCCTACATCGCCTCCTCTATTGTTATAATGGGTGAAGTGCTCAAAATGGGCATATGCCGGCGGGACTAGGAAGAAAAGTGGCAATAATAATACCATGACCGACAGTGCATTAATAACGAGTCGTCGATACATCGGATTGTATGGTAATATCTACATCTGTCCGTATAAATCATTGCTCTGCAATTATTATTATTAGTAGTTAGTTATCCTTGCTGGCAGAAAGATTCGACGACATCGCAGTTGTCTTGATTCTCTGATTGTCGATTTTAAGTGCGTAGAGCAAAGTCATGAGTACCATAGAGAATAGTACTAGCCCGAGCCCAAGATGGGCAGTCACCAATATTGCGTGAAGCCGTTCAACTATCACTATTGCCCCCAGAGTTATCTGTCCTATCACTGTGCCAGCAGCTATTATAGATGCTATTTTCATACCTCTCGGGGCATCTTTTGATTTTAGTGTAAAAGCCATTGTAGCAATGACAAGTATGCCTGTTGTAGCGGCAACGGACCTATGGATGTATTCTATGATGAAGTCTTCATGAGGCACAAGGCCCTGAGGGCATAGCGGCCAATCAGGACAGGTAAGCCCCACGCCGGAAGCGCTCACATAGCCCCCAATAAATATCAAGGAAAAAAGGACTGCAAGAGTAGTAAATGAGAGAGCTTTGAGTAAGTACATATTATATTAATTATCTCGCTCTCACTGTACGTTTATCTTCCCTGTCATGAATGGATGCACTATGCAGTAATAGTCATGTTGCCCAGGCGTGACTTGGGCAAGAGACAGCGTAGCCGATTCGCCCCCGTTAATCAAGCTTGTGTCAAACAGCTGTGCAGACTCGGGATCTTGAGGACCAGTTCCAGAGGTTA
>JAICHI010000158.1 GCA_025922735.1 Nitrososphaeraceae archaeon
CAACAGGCAAACACCTCGTCAAATTTCTTTCTGTCCGATTTGCTAGGAGTATTACGGAATGGCTTCCATTCTCTTTCTTTCCAATGCAAGCGGAATCCTGAACGATGCTGTGGTATTATCTCTTTACTCATCCTAAGAAATTACTATTTTACCTGTAGGCATACAGAGAGATTCAGACAAGTTCAGCTTCTGAAATCTTAAGAAAGACAAAAGGAAGAAGCTAGGCACATATAAGTTACACAAAGGTTAGTTACGGAGATTGAAATGCTCAAGGTTGTATCGTATTTGGTAGCGAGGAAGGAAAGGAGCAGCTAAAGCTAGAGAACAACTTCAGTTGTTTGGAATACCAAACGGCACATCTTCTACAGTTCTAACAGAAATACAGAGAATAAAAGTTGACATAAATTAAATCATGATGAATATAGGTCCCTTTTTCAGCAGATAAATCATAATGAAAAAAGAACTTCAAATCTTTAGTGTTACGACTTAGGTATAGATGGATGTGTTCATGTGCTTTGTCAAGCATCGGCGCAGATGTAGCTAGCGGCAGCAGCAGATCTTCTTCTTCATAAAGGCGACAGTGTCTCATGTAGGGCATTAATATATTCAATTACATTGACTCGTGTTACTTCTGATTTGATGCTCTCAGTGAATTTATCTAGAATTTGCTTGTTCCTTTCGAGGGAGGTGCTAGCTTGCTTGCAATATATCATATTAGCTTGGTAATGCTTAGCTTATTTACTGTTCATATACCATTCAAAGTTTAACTTTTGCTACTTTGTGAACCTTTTCAAGGAATGCATGTTGGTAGTTCTGATAGGCATTCTTGTCTTCCAGACATCTATTGCAGATAGACGCCTGCGATATTGCCTGTCTGCCATAGTTGTCGGCCTCAAAGCTGGAGTTGTTGCCTGCGACAGGTCTGCCGCAGATAAAGCAATCAACCTCTGCTGCCGTCGGCTGCTGCCTGTTCGTATCAGGGTCTATTTTTTCAGTTGTTGTTGTTGCTGCTGGCGGAGGTGCCTTGCATTCGCTATGCTTGATCGCCTTGCTATTCTTTGACCAAAGGGCATATTGACCTGCAGATATTTCCTTGCCGCATGAAGAACACTTGCCCTTATATTTCACCAAAAGCCTTATCCAATCGTTCATTTTCTTTTTTTCACTTTCTCCATTTCTTTTGCTATCGACTCACCAACTGACTCGTCCTGAGAATTATCTAGTGCAAACTCGGCTGGATTTATTTTTTCATTGATCATAACTCTGATAAAATATGGTAGGACAAATAATCCAACAGAGCTTCTTGACGTATGAAGAGCCCGAGCAAGTTCATCCAAGATCTTCCTCGTCGATTGCGAGCGGGCAAATATCGGTCCCATCACAGGCCACGGCATTGAATACTGGCGGTATTTGATATCCTTATGGCGGGATTTTTCGTACAACCCTGTTGCGATCAGGCTGTTTACGTATTTCAGAAGGTGCCACTGCCTTGATGCGTTAGCCCTTCCAACGATCATATCGGCTCTTGAAAGTACATTCAGCAACAAAGCAAGATCATGCTGTTCCATTTGTGAGGAAACTATGCTTGAGAATAAGGCTGCTAGCACATCTTTCCGCCTTTCCTCCGGTGAAATCAATCGATATCTTGGGTCAGGATATGATACATCTGCCCTTATTATGAACTGCATCGCCTGGTTCAGGGTGTCTGCATTAAAGTAGCCATTGATTGCATCTGCAATATCCACATCTATGATGTCTTTGTTTGAAACAGTAGAATAGCCAGCGGCACGTGACTGTGCGCTGTTTAGCAACGATCGGATATCACCTCTACTGTTCTCTATGATCGATGTCTTGTCGCCTGATCCAAGTTTTACTCCTTCGCTCTGCAGTACGTGATCTAGAAACAGTAGCAATAGCCGTGGAGGCACTGGACGAAACTCCACTATTTTGCAAGCCTTGGCAAGCTTCATTATCTTAAGTGACTTTTTGTTTGCAGCCATTATCACTGGCACGGTTGGCTCTTTCATTAGATTGATAAGGGTGTCAAGACCTCCCGTGTCCTCCCTACCCGAAATGCCATCTACCTCATCCAAGAACAGCATTATCTTTTTCCCAATCAGGTTGGCGGTATTCTGAAAAACCGGTGTTATTCTTGCCTGCAGGGCTTCCTTGTTGCGTATGTCGCTTGCATTCATTTCTACCACATCATAATCAAGCTGCCTTGCAAGTGTGTGTACAAGGGTGGTCTTGCCAGTGCCGGGTGGACCCACTAATAGAAGCGGTCTGCTGCCACTCACCCAGCCTGTTAACCACTTTATTGCAGCAAGGCGGGCATCCTCGTTACCCACCATTTCTTGCACTGTCTTTGGCCTGTGCTTTTCAGACCACATCATCATTATCATCTTCTTGCAACAGCTTCTTCTATCTTTTTGTAAAATTCATCAAAGGGCGCACGGCGTACAAGCTCGTTATACCAGTATTGATTGTAGTGACGAACAGTCAAGAAAAGAAATTCCAAAAAAGGCTTTATCTGAAAGTTCTCTGGCAGCATGTCAAGTGCTATTTTTGCTTCATCCAGATAGAGATCACTCTTTGCTATTGTGAGTTCAAAGCCGCGCTGGACATTATCCATGTTGAGAGCAAAGTAGAGTGGCCATGATGGAATCTTGACTTCGTTATTCTTTAGGGCGTCTTCGATCTCATTGCCACAGCCGACACACTCACCAGCCTTGGCCATGCCAAGATGGAAAATATCAGAAAGTGGGCGGCGATTGAGCGCCATGTTCCGGCCAGCAGTCCCCATCACTGCTCTGTATTTCTTGTAGCATTCAGTCATGTTTTCATCATTAATTGATGCCGGTTCCATCTTTAGCTTGACATCTATGTACTGGCCAATCCTGGCATTGCGAAAGCCTTCTTCAAAAGCCTTCAGAACTGCATCGCCTCCTTGAGCAATATTGTTGCGCGCTATTGCAAGTATGTATGGGTTCATGAACTTGTAATCGTCAAGATACTCCAGATCTTCGTCCTTGTCAACTATCCTGTCCATGGGCTCTGAAAGATCAATCGCGATTATGTGGCCATCGATAACGGCTTTCCTCTTTTCTTCAGAAACACTGTCGCCAAAATATTCAGATGCGCCGTCGTAAAGCGCGTTGAAAACCGGAAAGGTCATCTTGACAAAATTAGAATCTAGTATGCGCCTGACTCTGTCTGCAAGAATGTCAGGGTTTGATAATCTCATTTTGATGTCTGGCACGCTATTGTCTGAGAGGACAAGTTCTTGTGAATTGACCTCTTCAGCGAATTTGCGGATTGTACCGGAGGGATTACTGTCGGCAGTTACTGCTTTATGCAAGGACAAGGTGAACCGCTGCACGAAGCTAGGAAATTCCTGCTCTGTCTTTTCCTTGTAGTGGTTGAACTGCTTGTAGCCCTTACTTTGCAGCATTCTCTCCTTGATTATGTCCTTGCCGGCATGCGTCCTAAGCAGAGCCTCCTTTGAAAAAATCAATTCATCCTTGCCACTCATTTCTCTGGCTTCTGCCACCTATTGTTATTTAATCATTCATAATCTAATGTCCAAGCTTAGGAAATTTCTTTCTCGCGGATTTGGTGTCTTCCACTCAGCCTAACCTGTTTTAATCAAGTTGCAGGAATAATCATCAATTCTATTCTTTGCAAAATAGCAGATCAGAGTTGAACTACATTTCAAATATTGTTCTCTCAGATCAAATTGGTTTTACTTTGGTTCCCGTAGTTCTCAATTTTGTTGGAGTTTTTCCTCTCCTTCCTCATAGCCCTGTATCACTTGACGGGATTTAATACATTTTCCAACCCCATGATCGCGTCTCGTGACTACCATTGCGATCCTTTCTCCACAAAGGATACAGTAGGCGTCATCACAGGTCCTGCACTGAATAAATTGGTTATTTGCCCCCATGGGAAGAAAATCATGCTCGTGTATACCTGGTCCCATGACTAATCTAATGTAGTAGCCTTCTTAAATAATCAGCTAATAGCCACAGCATATCGGAAAGCATAAAGTTGTAAAAGTAAAAGCCAATGATTATTCACAGATA
>JAICHI010000159.1 GCA_025922735.1 Nitrososphaeraceae archaeon
AAGAGGCTCTCAAAACCATGTATTAAGTCTCTTTGATACCTTTTCATCGGTTAGCTCTCTCAAACCTCACTTGAAGGTACAGAGCTACGAAGCATGCAAAAAGAAAAAGAGTGGAGCGGGTGGGATTTGAACAGTTATTCTCTTCCATCTCTCTAGGCTCTAATAGAAGGTAAAGGCATAGAACATTGGCTGAGGTCGTGGGTTCAAATCCCCCAGTCCATTTCTTTCTGTGTTGGAAATACGGTATTGGTTTGAGGTCATTTTGATTAGTGGAGGACAAAACCCGTTAACATAAACTCACATACGGTAGTATGCCCATAGTAGGACATACAGCGATGATGACAAGAAAGTGACAATCAGAATATCAACAAAAACAATCGCAATGATGATGATAGACATGTTAGCTCTAATATCAGTAGCAGCAACACTATTGACAGCAGTTGAAGCACAAACAGCAGTGGAACGTACAACAAGGACGACAATAATCGGTAACAGCACTACTGATACTGCATCATCAGGAATAGAGCTGTCGCAACAACCTGTCTTGCAAGAACGGACAACAACTGTAAGCCAGACTCCAATAAACTATGCACACATGAGCATAACATTCACTGGAAATGGCACGCTGACTCTTCCAAACAACATCGACACTATCGTCAATTTCACCAGCAATGGTAGCGCGCTTATCTCATTTGTGGCACAATCTGTTCAGGGAACGGAGACCATCAGAACGGAGAATGGTGAGACTGCAACAATTACATTTCATGAAATTGTAAAGTTCAACCCTGCTACAAGTGAAGGCAAGGGAATTATTACCGCAGAGGTTAATACAAACCCAACTGGCACGCTTGCATCATTAAACGGCATGATACTAGCAGGAATAGATGACATCCAGTCAAATAGTGAGAGCAATGTAACATTATGGGAGTGGGAAAGCAGAATTGGTGATTTAGACATTGTTCCAGTGCAGGATGAGTCGACTCTACAATGAAAACAACAGCAACTGAGCTTCCACCACCAACTATAATGTGCCATAGCCTTAAAGAAAAGACATAAGACTCTTTTTCTTATTCAATTCACTTATTATTTTTATTATTCCACTTGATTACTACTAATCTCGCTCCTGTAGCTCTGGATTCGCTGCAATTCTGCAACTCGACCTTTCTCGAAACTTCGCTTGACGGTTCAGGCTACAGAACATGCAAAAAGAAGAAATGGACCTGGAGGGGTTTGAGGAATTGTCTTTCCTTAGCTTGTTGCGCCTTTAGATAACAGGTACAGCAGCCCAGAGAAAGGTAATGATGAGCTGAGGTCGTGGGTTCAACTCCCACCCGGTCCATTTCTTCCTGTTGTACAAATACGGTATTGTTTTGAATTCAATCTAGATAATTGTTTGACAAAACCCCCCACGAACCAAGTTACCACATACGTCCAGATGTCAATGCTAGCACAACAGATAGATGAGTTGAAAGGAGAAATAAAGCAGCTCTCTCGAACCATTACTAACAACACTCTAATCTTAGCAAAGCTAGAGGGGGCTATTAAAGAAGAAAAAGAGAAAGAGGGAGAAAGAAAAAAGAATAACGATTAAGAATTACTATTAAACAATATCACAATCAGGTGTTGCTATGTCTCCTTCAGCTGCATTAAAGTCTGTGAATGTATTATCTTCTCCAGTCTTTGACTACAATTAAACTAAAAATATTTTTCATTTGTAAATAGTTAAATGTTCCCATATTGTCTAACATAAAATTCTTAAGTCATGGTCATGTCATATACTTGACGACTAGAGGCAGGCGAATAGCTAAGCTTGCTGAAGAGACATGGATGTGTTAGCGAAATAACGGAAATGATCATGCTCCTTATAGATCATGTTCAAAAAAGTCTGAATCGACTTTCTTAATTTGATATATATTTTCGGGGTAAATCCAATATCATTCTCTACACATGTTCATCAGTAGACTTGACTTATCTTTATAGCGTAGCTTGGTCTCCAAGCTAGCATATGTTAGACCTACCATTTAGCGGGGCACTTCCTCAAACTAAGCTGGCGATAGAAGCGTCATTGCAGGCTGGCAGGAAAGTGATTGAAATCTATCATCGCGAAGAAGGCTTTGAAGTTTCAGATAAGGAAGACCGATCACCCGTTACGATGGCTGACGTTGTAAGTAATAGGACAATTGGGACAATTCTATCGAGTTCACAAATCCCAATATTGTCTGAGGAAGGAGAACGTGAAGTAAAACCGGACTTGACAAAAACGTGGATCATTGACCCTCTCGATGGCACCAGGGAGTTTGTGGATAAGAATGGAGAATTTACTATAATGATCTCGTTTGTCGAGGATCATGTCCCTCTGATTGGCGTAATATACTCTCCTGTTAATGATTCACTCTATATCGCTCAGAAAGACAAGGGAGCATATAGATATGACAGAGGAAAATGGCAAAGATTGAAAGTGAGCAATATTGACAGAGTCGAAGACGCAAGGGCGGTCTTAAGTCGATCACATATCACAAAGGAAGAGCTCGATTTTGTCAAATACCTAAATCTTCATGGCTTCTCGAGACTAGGTAGCTCGCTAAAGGTACTTGCAATTTGCTCCGGAGCTGCAGAAATTTACTTTGCTGCAAATCGTTCAATTAAACAATGGGATACCTGCGCGTCCAATTGCCTAATAACGGAGGCAGGAGGTAGAATGACGGACATGTATGGCAGTGAACTAGTATACAACAAGGGATCATTGAATCACGAGAATGGCATTTTGGCAACAAATGGGTTCCTACATAATCAGATTATTGAGAAGAGTCAAGTCCTTCGGAAGAAAGCATTCAAAGGTTGATTACAAGCACAAGGCTCTGCAGCCTTGAGAGAGAACTAGCAAGTAAATCCCATTACAAATACTATAAAACATCTGCTACTCATGATAATATATAGTGCGGGCTGAGTTAACTGGGACATGCAATGGAAGCCTATCATCTAATTTCAAACATTGCCTAAGCACGCTTCGATCTCTTCTTTCTTTTTATTCGATCATTTCCTAATGACTTGACATAGGATTTTTTATACGATTGAATGGTTGCAGGAGTATCACGCCTGATCTTTTCAAGCATTTTAAATGCATGGGGGTATGCCTTTGCAAAACTTTCCATTGCTTTATGATAGTTAACCTCGTCCATCTCGTACCGCGACCACTTCGGGTTGTGCGGATCAAAATATCTCCTTCCCTTCTGTCGTTGCAAAAGTTCGTGACGGACTTCACGCGGCAGCGACTCGCTAATGAGGACAGGAGTGCCAATCGCCTGACCCTGCTAGATATGTACATCTAAAGAAAGCTGGCTGCGGTCGTGGGTTCCACTCCCACCCGGTCCATTTTTTCCTGTTATAGAACTACGGTATTGTACTGAGCTTATTTTTAGTGGTTGGAGGACAAATTCAGCAGTATTACCTTGATAATGCTGATAGAATAAAGTTCCTGGTGAGAGATTTGACAAACCTGGATTCTTAAGTAAAGTTACTGTAGAATATCTAAGAATTTTCTTGATACCGTCAAAGCAGCTAAGGGTTTCTGCATAGCAAATACAAGACAAAAATAGGTGGAACGGAGAAGCCTGAAACACCTGTTTCACCATGCCCCTAATCTATCCTGCATTGTCTATAGACTGCATATAGAAATGATGACTACGTCTGAACGTAAAAACAATAGAGGAAAAATCCAGATAATGGGCGACGTGCTAGCCCTTGGCACTTCTGGAATAAGAAAGACCCACATAATGTACAAAGCAAACCTCAGTTATGAGCAGGTACACCTCTACCTCGGAGAACTAATTGAAAAGAGACTTATTGAACAGGATGTGTCGCCTGATGGAGTAGTATACAGGACAACAGAGAAGGGGAGAGAATTTCTGCTACACTACACACGCGTGGTGGAATTACTAGAAGAAAAACAAGAGCCAGAAGTTGAGCTAAGTTCACCTTACATTAGTAGTAGGAGTTGGGTACGTTAATTTGAAAATAGAAAAAACAACTACAGCAAATAAACCCTTTTTGAACTCAAAAATAGTAGCGACAAATACTGGTTG
>JAICHI010000160.1 GCA_025922735.1 Nitrososphaeraceae archaeon
AAGTATCAGGTGTATATGGAGTTTATGACATAATTGCTAGAATAAGCTCAGATTCTATGGATAAACTAAGAGAAACAATAACTTGGCATGTTAGGCGAATAGATAAAGTGCGTTCGACACTAACTATGATTGTGATTGAAGGCCAGGGCGGACAGTCAACAAAAAAGATCTGATTATCTAAGCAGGTCCTTGATGTGACTTGCTGTAATTGATGCCTCCTCCTCGCTGTTAAAAAAGTGGGGAGCCGCTCTCACTGCTTTCTTTCCGCCTCCAGTGTCTCTAGCCGCAAGTATTATGCGGTTTTGCGCAAGCTGTCTTACCAATGTTGATGAGTCGGCCTTCTGCGGCATGAATGTGACGATGGACGAGCGCTTGCTTTCATCATCAGGACCATACATTTTGACGGCAGGGATCTTAGCTATTTCTTCACGAAGGATGCTGGCAACATTCATGTTCTTCTTCCTTATCCTCTCAAGTCCAATTCTAAGAATGTAGCGCAAGGACGCTTCAAGTCCTGCTGCACCAGGAAAGTTACGAAAGCTAGCCTGAAACCTAGCTGGCATATCCAAATACGCGATGATGTTCTGTTCAGACAGAGTGGCAGACTCGCCACCGATTTCAAGCGGCTCCAATATTTCAGATGCCTTCTTGCTACAATAGAACACACCTATACCTGTCGGGCCGCAGAGCCACTTGAAGCCGGGGAATGCCATAAAATGACATCCGATCTTTTTGACATCGACTGAAATAGTGCCGGCACTCTGGGCTGCATCAACACAAAACAGGAGATTGTTTTTTTGAGCAATCCTGCCAACCTCTTCAACTGGCATTATGGCTCCAGTGTTGTAAAGCACATGGCTCAGTGTAATGAGCTGGGAACCTTTGATCAATTTTTCAAGCTGAGCAAGGTCAAAGTATCCATTTTCGTCTGTCATGGCGAGTTCTTTCAATTGCACGCCTTTTTTCTGTGACAGTGCAACCCATGGCAAATAGTTGGAATAGTGCTCATGCCTGCCTCCCCTTAACACTATTGCGTCACCCGTTTTCCAGTCCAGCCCGTTCATCACCATGTTGAGACCTTCAGTGGTACTCTGCACAAGCACGACTTCATCATGATCACAGTTTATCAGATGGGCTATCCTTGTCCGCAACTCATCAAGGAGTGAGATGATATAATCAAAGGTGCTAGGTGAGTCAGGACCGCCCTCTGCACATGTGAGCATGAAGTCAGTCATTGCCTTGATGGTAGATAGCGGTGTGGGAGCAATGGCTCCATTGTTCATGTAGATGGTCTTCTTTGTTATTGGATAGTCTTCATCTCTTAGCTGGCCATAGTCAATTTCACTCATATTATATTCAACCTCCTGCAATAGGAAAGCAAGTGGACTCTGCCAAGGTATTGAGCAGGAGCGGCTTAAATACGCTAATGTTTACCGACCCATATGCCAAGCTCTGCTATACGGCTCATTTGACGTCGCAGTTTGATAGAGTCATCTATATCGACCTGGACACCACATTTACAGCATATTTCAATGCGGGGTTCATGCATACAAATAGCATCATTGACATCTATTTGCCGTCGGAGGGCCGACTTGCTGCCATGACGAAAGATGTGCTTGAATCAATGGGTGACAGCTCGCTTGTAATTTTCGATTCTGTCAATAGCTTTTACAACCTGTTTCCGATACGGCAGCGAATGGGCAGTCTGAACCATCTGCTTTCTGTCTTGATAATGCTGCTTGTCCGGCGTGGAGTCGATGTAAATGTTCCAGTGCTTGCTACAAGCATGCTTCGCTACAGAAAAGAAGGTGGCTGGGTACAGTCGCCTGCAAGTCGCAGGCTGCTACAGCACAAGAGTGCAGTGAAGCTAAGCATAGACTGGCATAAAAGCGACTTGGTGCTCAAAATAGTACAACATCAATCGATTGAAGCAGGTACGATATTTGTGTACAAGTGTAACCCTATCATAGTTTGACTCCTACAAGTATGAATCCCAGCAGAAGGGCAATTCCCAGCAGGCCAAATCCTGCTATCAACAGCGCCTTCTGTACCTTTGGGTTTGCGGACCTTCCCGAATAGAAGAGCATAAAGGTCCCTGCCATTCCCATGAAGAGAATCAGTGTAAAGACTACGGTCTCGCCAATAGTCTGGGCAGAGCGCGATGGAATCATGAATCTGTTGATACCCCTGCCCTCAATTAGAGCATTTATCAAGCCTGAGGCGAGCGCAAATAATGTCGTCAAGTATGCTACAGCAACTATCCACACAACTTTAGAAGGGCTCGTAAGCATGCTGATGTTATAACTCTTAAAAATCCTGACTATAAATAAACCTTCCATGACTAAATGCACTGCCTGCCACAGAAAAGCCTTGTCAGGCAACAAATATTGCCTGCACCACAAACAAGCATTTGATAGCATGATCAATCACTACAAAGCATGGGTTAACGCATATGGTAGGATATCGTGGGAAGAATTTTTGACCAAATTATTGGGCATGCAAGAAACAGGTAGATGGATAAAAGAAGTGATTAAGGTGGAATTAAAAAAGTAAGAGGAGAAAAGAAGAAGAAGAGTTATCGGAGGAGGAGGAGGAGGCTTGCTTACATGTCCATTCCGCCCATTCCGCCCATTCCGCCCATTCCGCCCATTCCGCCCATTCCGCCGCCTGGCGGTCCTGGTGGTCCTCCGCCGCCTGACTTACTTGAGGCAATGACGTCGTCGATCCTCAGTAGCATTGATGCGGCTTCTGTGGCAGACTTAATTACTTGCTCCTTCACTGCAAGAGGCTCTACTATGTCCAACTTGCTCATATCGGCAATCTTGGCATTTCGTGCATCGACGCCTGTCCACTTGCTACCTTTGCTCTGCTTTGAGCGGAGCTCGGTGATTGTGTCAATTGGATCCATGCCAGCGTTCTCTGCCAGAGACAGAGGTATCACCTCCAAGGCCTCTGCAAATTTTTCCGCAGCTAGCTGCTCCCTGCCGGAGAGCGTGCTTGTCCATTCCCTAAGCTTTGATGCTGCGTAGGCTTCAGGCGCTCCGCCGCCTGCAACAATGGCCGGCTTTTCAAGGACGTCCTTTGATACCATCAGTGCATCGTGCACTGATCTTTCGGCCTCATCTACCACTCTTTGGGAGCCGCCTCTTATGAGAATGGTTACAGACTTGGGATGTTTGGCTCCCTCAACGAATACCCACTTGTCAGTTTCAACTTTTCTTTCTTCAACCAAGTCAGCACTTCCAAGGTCTTTGGCTGAAAGATCATCAAGGTTATTGACAACCCTTGCGGTAGTTGCCCTTGCCATCTTTGTCATGTCTGATTCCTTGACTCTTCTGACTACTAGTATCCCCGCTTTTGCAAGATAGTGCTGTGCAATATCGTCAATTCCTTTCTGGCACACTACTACGTTGGCGCCACTCTGGATAATCTTGTCAACCATTGACTTGAGCATTCTGTTTTCCTCTTCAAGGAACATCTTCATCTGATCAGGGGAATTGATGTTTATTTTGGCGTCAAACTCAGTCTTCTCAATCTCAAGAGCAGAGTTGATGAGAGCAATCTTGGCTTTTTCTACTCTTTTTGGCATGCCGCCATGCACAACTTCTTTATCCAAGACGATGCCCTTAATCAATTTAGTGTCGCGTATGCTGCCTCCGGCCTTCTTTTCTACCTTGACATCATCAATATCGAGTCTAAAACCAGAGTCAGTCTTTTCAGACACTGCAAGGGCAGCGTCAACTACTATCTGAGCAAGCTCATCGGAGTCCTTTGACACTAGCTTTGTTTGCATTGCTGTCTTGGCTATTCTTATCAGCTCTTGCTTTTCGTTGCCGGCAACCTTTTGTGCAATGCCGTTTAATACTTCAATAGCCTTCGTCGAGGCCTTCCTGTAGCCATCGACAATGACTGTAGGATGTACATCCTTGTTGACAAGCTCTTCGGCCTTTTCGATGAGCGCGCCAGCAAGCACCACTACAGAGGTTGTGCCATCTCCCACCTCATTGTCTGTAGCCTTGCTAATCTCTACCATCATCTTGGCTGCTGGATGCTGAACGTCTATC
>JAICHI010000161.1 GCA_025922735.1 Nitrososphaeraceae archaeon
ATGAGATGATACATACTGTCATGACAGGGGCATGCACACATCTTGGTCATATTGTATGAGTTGACCGTTTCTTTAATGATTCCACTGCACAATCCATGATCATTTTTGAGGCAATCGTCTGACCTGGCCACAGCTATTTTTCTTAGCTTATACAGTATTTATAGTGAAGGGAAATAGTTAAATCAATTTTCCTCCTTTTTCTTGCATGAAGATTTATTCTGAAATCAGACCGTGGGGCAGATTTGAGAAGTTCCATGAAAACAAGTCCTGCACCGTCAAATTGATTTATGTCAACGCAAATTCCAGGCTCAGTCTGCAGTACCACAAGAAGCGGTCTGAATTCTGGAAGGTCATCAAGGGCACTGCTGTGGTCGAGATTGATAAAAAGACAATTGTCCTCAAAGAAGGAGAGACGATCACGATCCCAAGGCAAGCAAAACATAGAGTACTTGCGCTTGAGAGCGATTGCATAATACTTGAAATTGCATATGGCAGGTTTGACGAAAACGACATCGTCAGATTAGAGGATGACTACCAGAGGGTCACCATGCCAAAGACCCGAGTAGCAGCTGCCTAAGCGGATATGCACATAAATAGTGACATAACCTTCGGCCATAGTAGAGTTCAAAATAATGAAGCGAAAGAGAACAAGGGCTATCCGTTTACTTTTAGCAAAAAAAGAGCACGATGATAATTCCAAAGGAGAATGTGTTGATGGTCAAGATTAGGGAAGGCTATTACCGCTCAAGGAGATACGAAATCTCTGACAGATATTACTTTGATAATGGACGGGCAGACCTTTGACAGTTAGCCATCATCAACAGCTAGTACTGGCTGTGAATAGGAAGGTTGAAGTTGAAAGGACTGGCAGGCCATAAATGAGGCTTGTGGACACCTTCAAGGCAAGTTTAGATCCATATCTCTTCAGGCTTTACCGCAGATACCTTTATTCAAGATACAAAGCAACCGACGAGCTTGCACAGGCAGAAGTAGTGCACGAGAAGGCAAAAGAAAGTCTGCTCAAGATGACAGACAAGTTTATGCAAAACAGGACATATTTTGATCCCGGTGACCAACTGGTAGTTGAAATTGAAAATCACAGATTGAAAAGCCCAGTTGGGATTGCCGCTGGGTTTGATAAGAACTGCGACGTGCTTAGGCCAACATCGTATGTTTTTGGCTTTCTGAACCCTGGCAGCGTGCTGAAAAATCCTAATACTGGCAACCCCCAGCGGCCCAAAAGCAAGGGCACTGTCAGGATTGTAGTTGACGACAAAAGGAAGGCAATAATTAACGCACAAGGGTATCCTCATAAAGGCCTCGATTATGCAATTTCAAATTTAAGAAAATTCATGGAAGGTTCAAGAGGCAATGCCAAGATCCTGCTCAACTTTTCCGGCATTACTGACATCCCTACCGAAGACGCGGTGCTTGATTCATGCAAAGAAATTCTAGTTAGATCTGCACCCCATGTCGACTTTGGGTTTGAAGAAAATAGGACTTCGCCAAACACGGATTTCAATAAGGTGCTGCAGACGCCTGAGTTTACAAAAAAGATGATCGACCTGATGAACACACACGTGCCAGGCAAGGTTAAGGCATCGAAGATATCTCCATACAGCAAGCTGCCACCGTCAGATGAAGAAAAGAAATCCAAACTCAAATCGATCAAGGTATTTTATGAAAATGGCGGACATATGGTCACACTAGGCAACACAAGGTCGGTGGATACCAAATCTACTAGGCTTTTGCGAAATTTTGCAAGAGGAGTTGCCGGTGAAAGCGGCAAGCCGCTTTTTCCTTACATGCTGAAGATGGTAGAGGATGTGCACAGAGCATTTCCGGATATGACGATAATTGCCTGCGGCGGCATTTTTTCAGGGGAAGACGCTTGGAAAGCATACGAAAAGGGCGCGACTATGCTCTCGCTTTATACTGCTCTTACATTCTATGGCTTTGGTGTTGTAAGGGACATACACGATGTTTTGAAAAGAAAACTAGGCAGCGAAACCCTACAGGATTTCATAGAAAAGAGAGACGGCCGCGTGCAGTAAATACTAACACAAACCATTGCAAAGTATTGGAAACCTTTTAATGCACCTGTAATCCCTTTCCTCTGAAAGGAATAGGGATTTGGAGCGTTGGGAAAGTATCCTAAAGTGGTTCTTGCTGCAGACCGCACATTGATGTCCCCTTACAGAGGAATCTCACTTGCATCATTCTTTGGGTGTGCCCCTGCACTGGACTTTAACAGGGATCACAATTCGTTTTGGTATTATGTCCTGCGCAATCAGGTCACACCAAGAGTCCTTTTTGATTTTATTTGCAATCCTATTGACCATACAAATGGCGTTGCCAATTACGCTCCTTACGGCCTAAGAAAGGTTGAAGCTGCGCTCTTGAGGGACGGCTACAAGCAGGAGGACGTCGTGGTTTCCCACCCAGATCATATTGAGAAATTCATTGGGCCCGAAACCGAAGTAGTCGGGACATATGAGATGGATCCGCTTGGCATGGGTCCAGTCACCATGACGTTCACCTACGGCCGCAAACAGATGTCCTATGACGAATTTTACAACCGCGAGCTTCACATGAGGATCAATGCCGCCAAGGCAAGGACAGGTAGCAAGGCGAAGGTGATTGCTGGCGCTTCTGGCACTTGGCAGTATAACTACGATCCAGCCAAAATAGAGGAGTATGGCCTTTACGGAGTTGTCGAAGGCGAGCTGGGAGGTATTGGCCCCGAAATCGACGGAGCTGGAGGCAGATTCTTTGATGCGCTAATTGCAGGTGAGTGTGACACTGCCAATCCGTTCAGGAAGAGCCAGTTCAAAGTTGAGATTAAAGAATTTGTTAGAAATGACAGAACGTTTCACGGCAGGTTCATTCACTACGGGTATGAACCATCGGTCAGTGAGATTCCAACGATTGTAAACCCCAGCATGCATGGCATGGTCGAGGTTATGCGTGGCTGTGGACGCGGCTGCAAGTTCTGTGATGTAACACTGAGACCACTCAGGTATTACCCGGTTGAAAAAGTGCAAAAGGAAATAGAGGTGAATATGAAGTACGGCGGATTAAAGAATGCCTGGGTCCATAGCGACGACATTTTCGTCTATGGCCTCAACCCGAGGACAACAAAGAACATGCAGCCAAATAGGGAAGCCTTGGAAGAGCTGTTCAAGGGCATCATGGCTACCGGCATCGAGCATACAAACCCAACCCATGGGACGCTTGCCGGTGCAATCGCAGATGAGAGACTCATCCCTAATATATCTAAGATAATTAGAGCCAGCCCTGACAACCACATTGGCATCCAATGCGGTTTCGAGACTGGCAGCATAAGGCTCATTGGCAAGTATGCAGATCGCAAGCTCGCCCCATACAAGCCGGAAGAGTGGCACTGGGTGGTCAAGACGGCCATTAAGACACTCAACGAGAACTACTGGGTTCCTGCGTTCACACTCATCATGGGTCTTGACAACGACGAGACACAGGAGGATAGCTGGGAGACGATCAGGCTCTTACACGAGCTCGAAACAGAGCAGCCAGACAGCATGTTCACTACTACGCCACTTACCTTTGTGCCTATTGGGCTTCTTGAGAAATCAGACTTTTTTGACATTGGCAATACGATGGATCCTGGAAAGCTGGGTGTCATGTACAAGACTTGGCAGCATAACTTCAAGTATGGCATCAAAAAGTTCATGGGCAGGGTAGGACGCAACAACCCTATAAAGGACTTTTTCTTCACGCAGTTGGCTGCAACTCTCGGAGGCGTACCGCTCTCTGCAATGGAGAAATTCGCAAGGAGAAAGGGCTTTGAGCATGAGCACGCCATTGAAAAGATTAAGGCGAAATACTGGTAAAAGGCCTCAACTTTATTATTAGAACACAGCATCCTTACAAGGTCATCTAGATCGTCATCGCAGGATTCGGAGAGGTAGGACAACCTGCTGTTGTCTTTGCAAAAATTCTGCCCTTTCGCGTTCCTCTAGTCCAGACATGCCAAGAGGGAGAGCGGTTAAAACAGATAATTCGATAGTTGCAGTC
>JAICHI010000162.1 GCA_025922735.1 Nitrososphaeraceae archaeon
TCTACGCCGACGCGTTTACCTTTTCCTGAACCGGTTGCGGAAGATTTTCAAATTGTGTTCTTGACCACTCTTGAATCCTTGATTCTTCTACTTTTACACTTCGTAAGTGTTTCGTCCTTTCTTCAGCATTAGCGTTGTTGTATGTTATTTGTATCATGCCACATTCACACAACCATAGCACTCAGTTGGTTTAAAGTACTAAAGAATTCCGATTACCATTATGAATGATTTGAGCCGATATAACAGCCATCAATTTCAAATGCTTACACATCATCTAGATGCATAAAGTAGCCCGTTACATTCGACATATGCTATAGGCAACAGCCCAACGGTCAGTGACTTATGTTAACGCAAGCAAGCATGAAAATTGTTAGGCTGCAATAATGCAACGAGTCAAGCAGGAGATACAACATATGCGAAAACATCTTTAACAGCTTTTCAAAAATGAAGAATCATAAAAGAGAGACTCATCGTATTATCTGGCATGCATCAAGTAAAAGAAGGTTCTGTAAATGCTTGCCTGCTTAGAAAATCAAGAACAAAAAATTAGAGTTAGAGGTCACGCTTTACATCTTGCACTATATCCTCGCCCTTTACCTTTGCTTTATTCAAAGTCTCTGAACTTGGCTTTCCTTCAGCATGATCTTTGGCTGTCTCGGCCTTTGCTTCAAGATTCTGTCCTGCATTTTTTACTTCTTTTTGTATGTCTGTCATTGTGCTCGCAATACTATAGCATGCATTGGATAAGGACTTTCCAACTCAATGAAACTGAGACTCTCTCTATATCTTGCTTGCCATAACAGAATTTGGAATGTAAGTATTTATGCAAACGATAAAGGTACAGCTAGAAACAGCCGCAAGTTAGAGCTAGGACCGATATCTTATCAATTACCTATTAGTAGCCAGATTTGAGTTTATCCGACGATCAGTCTTTTTTGGAAGCAACCCAGTTGCAAAGTTGCTCAAAGTAGGTCCCACTACATGGTTCCATACTGCTGCATCAGCTTTATCCACATTATAGGAAATATTATCCTAGTTTACTAGTACAAAAGAACCATCGGATGCCGCTTGTATCGTTCTTTTTTTGAAGAATAGTGCAAATTTGTTACCAGCTACTTTTATTGATATTCTTCGTTTACATCATTTCCATACTTCAGAAGTAGTTTACGTACTTTGGGATCAATAACAAAATTGCAATAAGGCGCATCTTGATTGTTATCGTAGTAATTTTTGTGGTAATCCTCTGCAAAATAAAAATCACTAAAAGGAGTAATTTCTGTCACAATAGAATCCTTGTAAAAGCCTTCTTTTTCAAGCTCCTTTTTTGATTTCTCGGCAATCTCTTTTTGCTTTTGGTCATGATAAAAGATTGCAGATCGGTATTGTGTGCCAACATCGTTACCTTGTCTATTAAGAGTAGTTGGATCGTGTGTATGCCAGAAAATGTCAAGTATTCTTTCAAAAGGTATTACTTTCGGATCAAATTCTATTTGAATTGATTCCGCATGTCCGGTTTTTCCTGTGCATACTTGGTCATAGGAAGGATTTTTCACTATTCCTCCTGAATAGCCGGGCAGAACAGATTTTACACCTTTGAGTCTTTTGAAGATTGCTTCACTGCACCAGAAACATCCATTCGCAAGCGTTGTGATCTCAAGCTTGTCGTTCATGTACTATTTTTGGCAACTCCTTTCCCTTTGGAATAAAACGTATAGATAATGAATTTACACAATGTCGTGTATTTTTATTTGTCAATCCTTCTCCGAGAAATTCATGCCCTAAATGCGCACCACAGTTTGTACATTGTATCTCTGTTCTCATCCCATCAGGATCAGGTATGCGTTCAACTGCATTTGGGAAGCTTTCATCAAAGCTTGGCCATCCACATCCAGCGTTAAACTTGCTTTGAGATGAAAAAAGAGGGGCATTACACCTTCTACAGATAAATGTTCCATCCTCATAAAAATTGTCATATTCACCAGTGAAAGGAGCTTCGGTTGCTTTATGTGCGATGACCCATTCTTCTTCTGCTGTCAGTTTATTATAACTCATATATACTCCATAACTTCCTTAGTATATTTTGAAGTCTTTCCTATCATATATATCTCCTATGTTGTTTTGTATGATTGATTTCAGTCGAGGAAGAAAGTCAAATGCAAACCGGAGATATTTCTCTAATAAGAACGGTCAGCTGCGATAACCGTTCTGTGACTATAATGGACATAGCGGATTATGTGCCTTCCTTTGTTCTGTTGCTTGGCTGGCTCTGAGCCGGTGGGAACATTCTATGTGCAATTAAGTAGCGTACTGCCGATTGTTGTTACGGTAGTAATGATGATGACAATAAATAATTGCGTATTGCTTATGTCCACCAGTGTATGATTACCAGATGAAATTACTAGGCGACAGAGTTGCTGTCATAACAGGTTCTACTAAGGGGAGTGGAAGAGCAATGGCAAACATCTATTCCGATCAAGGAGCAAACGTAGTTGTCACAGGAAGAGATCAACTGGAAGCTCAAAGTGCTGCAGATGAGCTCTCAAAAGAATATGGAACAAACCCATTAGGATTGAAACTAGATGTAACATCTGTTACAGAAGTAAGGGAGATGGTCGACAAAATACGCCAGAAATATGGTCGAATCGATGTGCTTGTTAATAATGCAGGCTATCCAATTAAAGATGATCTATGGGATGTAAGATTTGATCAAATACCTGATGAAGTTTTAGAGAGGGTTTTGGATGTAGATACAAAAGGCACTTACAGATGCTGTCGTGAGGTGCTGCCTTTAATGATCGAAAAGAGACGTGGAGTTATAATCAACATTTCATCAACCCCTGCAATTAGTGGATACATAAAGGGCGCCCCCTACACTGTCGCAAAGGCCGCTAATTTGGGAATCACAAAGCATATAGCAGCTGAATATGGCAAGTATGGAATAAGATGCAATGCAATCGCCCCTGGAACTATTGCTACACAGAGAAATTGGGAAAGATTGACAACTGAACAAAGAGTAGATATTGTGTCTTCTATTCCACTTGGAAGGGCAGGCAAGCCGGAAGAAATTGCAGGTGTAGCATTAATGCTTGCATCTGATTATTCCTCTTTTGTCAGCGGTCAAACTATTGTTGCAGATGGAGGAGAGACAATACGGTAACAATAGCACTCGTGCGACCGCTGTGATTACATCTTTGTTATTGATTGAATTGTTTTCTTTTCCTCTTCTTCAATTGAATTTTTGAGTGGCCTGTGAAAAGTCTGCATTTTAATAAATGTGAGGAAAAGGTTCATCTCTGGAAATGTAGAATATCTGTTTTATCTTAGCTCCATGCTCTTCATTGTATTTTTTGTATTTGTGCTGAATTCTATTGAGTTGTTCTTTGCTAAATTTTGTGTGATCCGCAAGGGAATATGATGAACAATACATCATATCTCGTCACTTTGATCCCTTTAATTGGTCGTGCACCCTTTACAATTCCAGACAAGTTGTGCATTAACTCATTCCACAAGGTCTCGCACATTTGCTGTTTTACCTTGCATTGAACATCATTATTCCAGAGCGGTATAGCCTTGGCTGTTGGATTGTTAGTAAAACTGCAATATCCATTGAAAGCAGGCAAAGATATTGATGTCTCTCTATCGACGCACAGGATTGTACCCCATTTATTAACTCAACCAAATTTGAACCAATGACCCGTGCTTGGTCTGATTGAATACAAGATAGATGCGTCAAAATTACAAGAATTTACAATGGCACTGTAGGATTTGAGTACCATCAGAAAACGCGATGGTGTTTCTATTGGGGGTTTCTTCGCCATTATTATAAGGAAAATGTATACATTGAAAGTTTCCTGGTGGAGTCATGAGTAGAGCACTTGCGTCAACACGAACGGATGACAATCGCTGTTCGCCCTATTCAAAAAGCATGCCTTGGCATTTCATATTTATGAAAGAACACCGAAGGTCTCGCACTTTATTGCAGGTTCTTACCAAGGTGATAGCCCAAGAACAGACGATGACGATATTCAGAGAAGATCAAAGCAA
>JAICHI010000163.1 GCA_025922735.1 Nitrososphaeraceae archaeon
ATTGTAGAAGCCGTAAGTATTTGGCCTCTAACTCCTTTTTCTGGCAACGACTAAACAAAATGTGTGAGGATGAAAGGCAGTCAGACGAGCGACATTATTTATTATTATGTTATTATTCATTCTTACAAGCAAAAACTACATTTTTTACTGAATTGAACTCATCGTATAGAACATCTTTTACCTGATCTTATATTCTGAAGTGAGCGGGAATAATAACAAGGTTGAAACTAGAATCTGGCAAGACAGAGATCTTCTATGGGATCGAGGAGGTAAGCAACTCACTTTTACGATTTTTCTCAAATGCTCATAGATGGTTTGGCGTGGTTGCAAATTCGCACGGTGCCCCCATTGTGATGGAGTATCCTCCATACGTAAATGCTTATGATAATTTTGTGAATAACAGAGGCGGCAAGATACAATGGATAACGGAAGTAACCAAGGACAACCTATCCTATATTAAAAAATTAATGCAGTATGCTCAAATCCGTCATATGGATAACATCAAAGGCTTTGCCTTTGGAGTAAGCGAAACAGAATATGTTGCGACGGAGGTCATGCAAGTAGCACAGCCTCTTGCGCAGCTGACCTATAGCAATATGAAGGTAATAGTGGAGCAGCAGCAGTATCTTTTTCAGAATCTGTGGGATAAGGCAACTCCAGCCGAGCAAAAGATAAAAGAAATCGAGGAAGGAATTGAGCCTCCTCGGACAGAAGTAATACGTGGTATTGAGCGTTCAATGCCTTATGTATCAAAATTTTGGAGTAAAGCAAAAAATAGAATCGATGTTGCTGCGGAGTCTCTTTGGCCATCGGTTGTAATGGATTATGAGCCCTTCAAAAAAATAATATCTGATGCTGCTCCTTCTTCTTCTTCACGCAACGAATGCCAGATAAGGGTAATTACCGAAATTACAAAAGACAATATTAAACATTGCAAGCAGCTGATGCAATTTTGCCAACTCTATCATTGTGATGGCGTTAAGAGTAATTTAGCCATAAATGATAACCAGAATTTTCTGTCATGGATAAATATTGATAGACTCTCCGATCTGTCATTTATCTGTAGTAACGAGAAAGAGATAGTGGAGCAGCAAAAATATCTTTTTGAAACACTCTTTGGCATATCTATTCCAGCTGAACAGAGAATTAAGGAAATCGAGGAAGGAATTGAGCCTCCTCGGACAGAAGTGATACACAGCCTTGAGCAATCAATGCCCCGCATCATCAGCTTTTGGAACAGAGCCAAAACCACCATGAATGTAGCTGCAGACAATAGCTGGCCTATCCTCGCTATACAAGAGCCACGATTCCGGGAGATAATAACTGACGCTTATGCCCGCAACATTCGGATACGGGTAATTACAGATATTACGAAGGACAACATTGAGCACTGCAAGCAACTGACACAGTATTGTGAACTTTATCATTCTGAAAGGACGAAGAGTAACCTAGCTGTGAGCGACACGGAATATGTGTCTTGGTCAAATGTTGCAGATATGCAAAATTTGTCGTTCGTCATAAGCAACGAGCGCGAAATTGTAGAGCAGCATACATATCTTTTCGAATCGTTGTTAAGCAAGGCAATACCCGCACAACTAAAAATACGAGAGATTGAAGAGGGAATAGAGCCTGAAAAGACTGAATTCTTTTACGGAGCAGAAGCTACTACCTCTGCCATACTTGAATGGATGTCAAGATTAGGAAAGATGGATGCCGTCGTTGATCCTACTGCGCCTTCAGTAGCAATGGGCTTAGAACCACTCAGAAATGCATACATAAGTGCGAAAAAAAGAGGCGTCAAAATACGGTGGGTAACAGAGATCACTAAAGATAACGCGAGATATTGCAAAGAAGCAATGAAGCTCGAGATCGAGATTAGACATTTAGATGGTATAAAAGGAAATTTCGCAGTCAGTGAAAATCTATACATTGCAGCCGCTACTCTAGAGGAGGCAAAACCAGTGCCAATATGGATGCGCAGCACCGTCAAAATGTTTCGAGAACAGCAACAATATGTGTTTGATACTCTGTGGAATAAAGCGATACCTGCAGAACACAGGATTAATGAAATTGAAGAGAACATCCCAGCTGAAAGGACTGAAGTAGTCTCGGATCCACACGCGATAGAGCCCCTTTACAAGAACATCATAAATAATGCCAAGCAAGAGATAATGTTAATCCTTCCAACAACAGTTGATACATTTGCAAATGAGAAAAGAATTGCTATAATTGATTCGCTAAAAGAATCAGCAAAAAGAAATGTAAAAATTAGAATATTAGTTCATAGTAAAAGAGAAGATGATACAGCCCAAGAACAAGATATCAATAATCTAAAGCCAGAGGGCATTTTAGTCAATCAACTTTCAATAAGACCTGTACAAAAAGCGCAAGGGCATGAAGGAGAAGAAGGAGATGGTATGAGGAGAGTACTTACTGTAATAGCAGATAACAAAACATCACTAGTCATAGAGCTGAAAAATGACGAAAAAGAAAACTTTGTTGATGCAATAGGATCAGCGGTTCTGTCAACAGGCAAAGCCTTAGCGTCCTCCTACGCTAGGATTTTTGAGAGCTTATGGCAGGAGGCAAGGCTATCAGCACAGCTTATGGAATCTGACAAAATGCAGCGAGAATTTATCAATATTGCAGCTCATGAACTCCGAACTCCTATTCAGCCTATATTAGGAGCTGCAGAGCTGATGGAATTTGAATTTCAAAATGACAGCGAAAAAGTTGTAGTATCAAAAGAGGATGTGGACATAATCATTCGCAATGCAGGTAGGTTAGGACGCCTTTCATCTGATATCTTGGAACTTGCCAGAATAGAAAGCAGCGGATTAAATCTGCACAAATCCCAGTTCAACATCCAAGAGATAATATCTAAGGCTTTGATAGATGCCAAGGGTCAGATACAAGCTGAAAATAATAATGACGATGGTAGTAATAGTAACGTTAACTTGCATTACGAACCTCGCGATATTGCAGTATATGCCGACAAGGACAGAATCAGTCAAGTTGTGTATAACCTTCTTAGCAACGCAATCAAGTTTACAAAAAGAGATAGTGGAGGAGAAATCTACCTAACAACGGAGAAGGACAATAACAATAGCTCGCTGATTGTAACTGTAAAAGACACTGGAACTGGTATTGACCTAGAAATCATGCCAAGATTATTTACCAAGTTTGCGACAAAGTCTGACAGGGGCACTGGCTTAGGTTTATTCTTGTCCAAAAATATTGTCGAGGCTCACGGCGGCAAGATTTGGGCAGAGAATAACAATAGCTCATATGGAAATGGAGCTACGTTTACATTTGTTCTTCCACTGTCAGTGGAAGAATCAGGAAGATGATGGTAATAGTATTTTCTCTATTTCAGCTATTAGATCTGTCAGCTTTATAGGTTTTTTAATAAAGCATCTAACCTCATAACTTGGAAACAGTTTTTTAAATTCTTCTTCATACATCTCAAAGGCAGTGATAAAGCAGACTTTGATCTTGCTATCTATTTCTCTTAATTTCTTGTATAATTCAAAACCATTCATTGAAGGCATTCTAATGTCTAAAAGTGCCACATCATAAGACCCAGCTTCAAATTTTGATAATGCATCAAGTGGATTGTTAAATGCGCGAACTTTATAGCCCACTCGCTCTAGACCTTTTTTGACAACTGTATTGATGTCCCGCTCATCGTCGACTAACAAGATTCTTCCTTTAGGGGGCTTATCCACGTTATTCTTAGGTGTAAGAAGTCAAATTTAAAGTCATAATAGTTCGCCTCTATGCTATTAGGTCACGGAATTTAGCCGATTAGCTGATATAACATTATGTTAAAGGTGTCAGAACAGCAAGAACCAGTGATCAGATGGACTTCTAAACCAAATTCGCATAGCTTGAGTGATCTACCGATGAGGATGAACTACTGCCGCAAAATCTTTGGGACATACCTGCGTTATTGTGGTATTGAGAGCGAGATGGTTAACTTGCTTGAAGGTAGAATTTCGCCTGAGATATTTGTTAGGCATTATTGGTCTCCA
>JAICHI010000164.1 GCA_025922735.1 Nitrososphaeraceae archaeon
AAACTCTAAAATTCCCTAGATCTGCCGTCCAGCTCTTTGGCAATCTCTCTTGCCACATATCTTCCAACCCTCAGGCCCAACTAACCCACCAAGATGATATAAATCCCATTTATTTCCAGCCTTGAAATTCAACAAAGTAAAAATACTCCGACGAGGATATGCACCCAAGCATAATGTATGCTGGTTCTTACGAGATGCCAAACTGCAGCTCCTGTGGTAGACAAGTGAGGCCAGGGGAGCTGTCAGAGAGCTTCAGTTGTCCAAAATGCAGGAACGCAACAATATGGCGTTGCGAGGGCTGTAAGGGCAAGCAAAAAAAGTACCAATGTACTGCCTGCGGATACAAAGGCCGCTAAGTGAGCACTTTGAAAAAGTTTGTAACAAGCTCTCTTTGGTCCTGCTGCATCGTGATAACAGCTTGTACCAGCTCTTTTTCGACTGTTATCTGCTTAGTTATGACTAACCGCAGCTTCTTGATGTCAAGCGGCGCAATACTATCAATTGTGCCAGTGCTGTAGGCGTAAATGTATTCGTTGATGATCTTTGAAACAAATGACGGCGCCATCGATATCAGAAATAGCATACTCTCTTTCATTATCTTGGAATCAGAGTCGCTTGCTGGCAGTGATGAAATTTATGACCGCAGCAGCTGCATACGATTATCGCTCAGCTCCTCAATTGATGATGCTACCAAAATGCCAGTATCTGTCAGTTCGTAGAATGGCACTCCTTCTAGCTGGAGTGCCTTTGGTCCCCTCCTCAAGGGCAGCCTACCACCTTCCCTTACCACACCTGCTGGAATTAGAACTTCGTCAAGGTCGCGGAATATGCCGGAGTAGATGTTTTGCCATAAGATACCATGCTGCTTGGCAATGGCGTGTGCTATCGACGTCCTAGTGCGAAGATCCGGATTCTGCTCTGTGGCCAAATGCGCAATGATGCCGCGCTGCCTCTTTGCCTCGCCGGTGAACTTGTTCTTGCGGGTCTTAAAAGTATCAAATATAGCAATGGTTGACTTTTTCACTTGCAAGCAGGCACCATCCGCAAGGCTAATTTTTACAACGGTCTGTTAATATTTTAATTTGTTGTTTTTCTGGATTAAACTTCACCAGCCATGTCATATAATATACACAAGCGCACGCCTCTTCTAAATAAACTCAGCATATTTTATTTAGATAATTATCCTAGACATTAAACCATTTTTTATACATTTAATTATAAATTTCATAATGAAGGCAAAGATCTTTGAATCTTTTTATTGATGCATGCCCGACCTTATGCCGTGGCAACAAGGGGCAAGATAATCGTAATAGAGGGTACCGACAAGGCTGGCAAGACTAGCCAGTCTCGCATGCTTGCAGAGACCCTGAAGGTTTCAGGCAAGGTTTGTGTCATTCTGGACTTCCCTGATTACACGACACCAATTGGGATGGAAATAAAGGCATTCCTTGAGGGTAAGCGTGATTACCTCCCAGAGGTTAAGCACCTGTTGTTCTCAGCTAACAGGTGGGAGAAAAAGAAAGAGATCGAGAGCATGCTCGAAAATGGTACGATTATAGTCATGAATCGTTACTGGCAGTCAAACCTTGTCTATGGCGTGGCAAACGGCATGGACATCAATTGGCTTCTTCGACTTGACAAGGGCCTGCCAAAGGAAGATATTGTGCTTGTGATTTTGGTCAACCCAAACATATCTGCCAAGCGCGCAGAGATGCAGGACGCATTTGAGTCCGATCCTCAGCTGGCGGCAAAAGCCTATAAGAACTACCTAAAATTTGCAAAGCAGTACAGATGGAAGGTCATCGATGGCTCAAAGAGCAAGGAGCAGGTTCACCAAGAAATAACGAAGATAATAAGGAAAGAGCTTAAAGTTTAAGTCCTGTTAGCTTGTGGTACAAAACAAGCAATCAATATGGACTTCGCAGGCGAAATAACAGACCCTGTCCATAAGTACATCCGATTCTCGCAGGTTGAAAAACAACTGATCGATAGCTCTGCTTTTCAGCGCTTGCGGAGAATAAGACAGCTAGCTGGCGCACATCTAGTGTACCCGAGCGCGCAGCACTCGCGCTTTGAGCACTCACTCGGCGCAATGCATATCGCCGGCTTTGCAGGCGAAACGTTACTTGGCAAGGGATACATCGATCACACCGAAGCGATACAGGATCTCAGGATTGCCGCGCTGTTACATGATATTGGACATGGGCCTTTTTCGCACCTGTTCGAAGAAGTCCTTGAGTATCGTTGTAATACTAGTCATGAGGAGCTTGGAAAAAAGATCATAATGCAAAGCGAGATAGCTGACATTCTGGGAAGGTATGGCTACAGTGCGCATCAGATATGCCGGCTTTCATTTGGCCAGTCAAAGGTAAATTTCATGAATGAGATCATTTCTGGTGGACTGTCTGCAGACATCATGGACTATTTGCCACGCGATGGGCTTTTCACTGGAGCAGAGTATGCCAAGCTTGACTACCACAGACTTGTGAGTTCGCTTGAAGTTTCAAAGAACCGGCTCGCGATAAATAGGTCTGCCCTCAACTCACTTGAATCAATGCTGATCTCACGCTATGAAATGTTCAAGGCAGTCTATTTCCATAAGACAGTAAGATCTGCTGAAGTAATGCTTCTGCGCTCAATGATTTCGGCAGACGAAGCGCTTGGACTGACAAATACTTCGCTCCACAACTACCTTGCGCTAACGGATGAAGCCACCCTTGAGCGGCTCTGTGCACTTTCCGGCAGAAATGCATTTTCGGGCAAGATGGCGCGAGATTACCGCGACAGGAGGCTGCTTAAGAGTGTTTACGAAAAATTCTTACACAAGCGCGATAGGCAAAGGATGGACAGAAAAGCGCTGGAGGCGCTTGCTTCTCATATTGCAGATGTGGCAGATGTCGATAGCAACTATGTCTTTGTGGATGTCTCTCGTGCTCCCTCGATGCCACTGACTCCCAGCAAAGAAGAGATGTATTCTGTATTGATTGTCGATAAGGATCGAGTCTATGAGATGCCGGTGTCAGAGATTCCACTTGTAGAATCGATCTCAGGATTCTTCGACATGCTGCGCGTCTATACTACTGCAGAGAACCGTGAGAAAGTGGAGCGAGCTATTAAAAAAGTATTGGGCGATCAAGGTATACTGAATATGGGGGCGGATAAGATTCATGCAGGCTAGGCCACGGGTTGTAATCAAATTATCTGGAAAAGTGTTTGGCTATGAAACAGCATACGAGCTGAAGAGGTATGCTAGGATGCTGAGCAAGATAAGCAAGAAAGTGCAGCCAGTGGTTGTAGCTGGCGGGGGCAAGGTTGCGCGCCACTACATCTCCACCGCAAGAAGCTTTGGCTCAGATGAAGCATCTCTGGATATCCTAGGCATAGAGGTTTCAAGACTGAATGCAAGGCTCCTGATTCTTGCGCTTGGCGATCAGGCGTACCCTGCAGTCCCCGAAGACTTGGAGCAGGTGAGCAAGGCTTTAACAGCCAACAGAATAGTAGTGACAGGCGGCCTACATCCGGGGCAGAGCACAAATGCAACAGCTGCACTTATTGCTGAAAAGGTCAAAGCTTCCAAGTTTCTCAACGCAACAGATGTCAACGGCATTTACGATTCCGATCCTAACAAGAACAAGGACGCCAAACTGTTCAACGAAATCACTGTCAAAAAGTGCATAGAACTATTGGGATCTGAAGATTCGGTGGCAGGTGGCTATGATCTGATGGACATTGTGGCGCTCAAGGTGATAGAGCGGAGCAAGATCCCTACGGTAGTGCTCAAGTCAGATCCCGCAGTAATCAAGATTGCAATTTCGCGTAGCACTGTAGGGACACGCATTATAGTATAGGTAATGTAGGGCTAGAATTCACATTATGTTGTTGTGATCATATTTGATATAGTAGCCGATGGAATGGGTATTAATCCAAGGCATTATGTATTATTACTTCAAATTACATGGTCATTTATCGAGATCGATT